>NZ_CVTX01000084.1:0-36924 GCF_900005715.1 Pseudomonas sp. 34 E 7 | reverse complement strand
GGGTTGCCCACGGATTCAAGCCTGCGTTCGGCCAGCGTGGTTTAACGGGGCGCCTAAGATCAAAAGCAAAAGCGCGGCGGCCTTAGAGCCGACCAGTATCGTGTGTCGATCCCGGTCAAAATGTGGGAGGGGGCTTGCCCCCGATGCGGTGTGTCAGCCAGCTCTGTTGTCGCTGACCCACCGCCATCGGGGGCAAGCCCCCTCCCACATTTGTTCCAGTGGTGTCAGAGCGCGCTCAGCACGACTTCGATCTCGTCGAAACTCGGTCGCGCCAGCACGTGCGGCTGACAGCAGCTCATTTGCAGTTCAACCAGCTCCTTTGCGACCACCCCTTCGACCCGCTCCAGCAACTCCCCCAGCAGCACGCCGAACGCGCGTACTTCAATGCGCTGCAGTGCCTTGGTTTCCGGGGTGTCCGCCTTGGCATGGAAGGACGCCGCGCCAAAGTCCCCAAGCAAACAATCACCCGCTGCATTCCACAAAATATTGTGGCCATACAGGTCGCCGTGGGTAATGCCGTGCCGGTGCAGGTGCGCGGCGACCGAGGCGATACCGCGCGCCATGCGCAGTGCCACGTCCAGGCTGAAACGGGTGTCGGGTGCGTAGATGTCCCGCGTGCACGATGCCAGGCTCGGCAATGCCGCGAGGTTGCGGTAACTCGGCTCGATCAGGTCCATCACCAAGGCAGCCTGGTCATCGGGGTGATCGCTGACGCGGCCTTCGACCTTGATCAGGTTGGGATGCAGCCCGGCGGCGATGCACGCTTGCATTTCATGCAGCGGTGAACCGTCGCTGGTGATGCTGCCTTTGTACAGTTTGACCGCGACCGGCAACGCCCGGGGTTTCCACAGCGCCTTGCGAATAATCCCCGACGCCCCTTCGCCGAGCACTTCGCCCAGTTGCAGTTCGGTCCAGGGAATGTCCGGTGTCCCGTCGGCCGTCACCTCAACGGCCATTTCCACCGGATTGCCGGCGTACGCCAGCCACGTCAGGCTCGGCAGGGTCAGCAGCCACTGCGGCAGGTGGGTCAGGCGGTTGGACGCGATGCGGATCAATTCAAGGTTTTCGCACTGGGCCAGGCTGGGCGGCAGCTGCGTCAGTTGGTTGCCGGCCAGCATCAGCTTTTGCAGCAGCGGGCGTTGGCCGAGTTCGTCGGGCAATTGGCTGATGCAGTTGTCGGTGAGGATCAGCCAGCGCAATTGCGGCGGCAGAGCGGCTGCCGACACCCGCTCGATGCGGTTGGCCTTGAAGCCGATCATGCTCAACTGGGCGCAGCGGCCCAGGCATTCGGGCAGTTCGGTGAAGGCGTTGTCCGAGCAGAACAGCACGCGCAGGTGCCGCAGGCGGTGCAGGTCGTCCGGCAGGCTGCTCAAGGCGTTGCCCGTGAGGTTGAGGATTTCCAGCGAGTCGGCCAGTTCGAAGATTTCCCGGGGGAATTCGGTCAAACCGCAGGCCAGGTCCAGGCGGGTAGTGCCGGCCAATTGGCCGGCCTTGAGTTGGGCGAGGGTATTGATCAACGGCGCGGTCACTCGGCAAGGGGGGGTGAAAAGGCGCTCATGATACCGGGTCGCGCGCGACTTGCGTGCCGCACTGGCGTAATTGCCCCAGGCGGCTGGCGGTACGTGCAAGGTCGATGGCTTTGCCGCCCAGGGCCTGCTCCAGTGGCTGCGCGCCGATCAGGGTCAGCTGTTTGTCGCGGTCGTAAAGCACGTCCACCAGATTGATAAACCGTTGCTGCACGGCAATCGGGCAGTCGGCGAGGTGGGGCAGACCGTCGATGATCCAGTGGTCGAAGTCCTGGCACAGCAGCAGATAATCCATCACGGCGGTGAGCTGTTCGCACAGGTCGCTGAAGGTGAAGGCGATGCTGCGCGCTTCACGGCGGCGGCACTGCAATTGCCGGTTGCCAACGGTCAGGGGCAACGCCGGGCAATCGGCGCCAGGCAGCCCGAGCGCCTCACGTTGCGCCACGCTGCCTGGCCAGAGGTACCTGCCCGTGCTGAAGCGCTGCTCGGCATGGGCGTGGGGCAGGCGGCGGAAGTCCTCGGGGGCACTGACTTCCAGCACGTCCATGCGCGCCGCGATCAGGTCGATCACCGGCTTGAAGCGCTGGTGATACAACGGGTTGGGCAGCAGGCCCTCGGGCGCATAGTTGGACGTCACCAGCACCAGCACACCGCGCTGGAACAAGGCCTTGAACAAACGGCTGATGAGCATCGCATCGCCGATATCGTGCACATGGAATTCGTCGAAACACAGGACGCGACAGTCCGCCAGCCGTTCGTCCAGGGCCACGGCCAGCGCGTCGCCCTGCGCGCGGTGTTGGAACATGCCCCGGTGCAGCTCAGCGAAAAAGTCGTGAAAGTGCACGCGCTGCTTCTCGGCAATCGGCAGCGCCTGGAAAAAACCATCGAGCAGCCAGCTTTTGCCGCGTCCAACCGGGCCGTGCAGGTACAGGCTGCGGGCGGGCCGGCCGCTGAGCAGGTGTTCGGTTTCGCGGGCCAGCGCGGCAATGGCGCGGGTCTGTCCGGCGCTGAGGGTATAGCCCTGCTGCTCAGCCTTGTGCCGGAAAAATGCACGGATGGGCGATGCGCCCGCCTGTTGGGGGGTGGTGCCCAGCAGGCGACGGATCAGGGAAAGCACGGTCAAGGCGCGTCACTCTTGTTTCGGTGGTCGCTCACTTTAGGACGCTCGCCACGATTTGACCAATACCAGGCGGCAGCCAGCCCTCCCGGAACAGCCGAACGCGGGGGTATTTCTGACCAGACTGGCAGATTTTCCCCAAGTGGCTACCCTTATACGCAGGAGCCACCCCTGTATAAGGATTTGGGGCAGTGAAGGAACGCACAGTATTGGCAGTCATGGGCATGATGCTCTGCAACACGGTGTTTGCGGCGCAGGTCCAAGTGGTGGTGCGCATCGATGTGCAGCGTGGTTGCCAGTTGGTGGGCACCACGCGCACTGCGGGCATCGAGCAGCTTGGCGTGTTGGATTTCGGCAGCGGCCCGCGTCTGGATGACCCGGCCGGGCCCTTGAGTGCGGCGCTGATCAGCCAGCGCCAGCCACGCCTGGAATGCAATCCCGATACACCCTATCAAGTGCGCGTTGACGGCGGCCTGCATGGCGGCGTCGGCGAAGTGCGCTATCTGGCCAATGGCGCGCCGGCGAGCAAGCCCATCCCCTATCGCATTTATGCCGACGCCGCGCGGTTGATCCCGTTGCCGGTGGATGTGCCGGTCAGCGGTCGCGTGCCGGACAGCGGCTCCGTCGACCTGCCGCTGTTCGGCCGTATCGAACCGCTCAAGGACATCCCCGCCGTCGGCCGTTATTCCGACCTGCTCAAGGTTACGGTCACATGGTAATCCGCTACCTGGCCGTAACGGCTCTGCTGTTGCTGGCCGAAGACGCGCACGCGGCCGCTGCCAGCGGGCAGATTCAGGCGCAGCTGGTAATCACCGCCAGTTGCGAGGTCAACAAGAGCGTGGACACGGCGCCCGTGACGCCCGAAGGCGGTACCGCGATGCTGGATTTCGGCAGCCAGGGCCCGACGTGGAACGATACTCTGGGCGCGGCCGTTTCCGCCGGCGACAAAACCCCCTTGTCGGTGTCCTGCAGCCCCTCGGTGGCCAACAGTTTCACCGTGACCATCGACGGTGGCACCAATGGCGACGGCATCACGCGGCGCCTGAGCAACGGTCGCCAGTCCATTCCCTATCAGCTGTGGGCAGACCCTCTGGGTCGCAGCGCCTACAGCATCGGTGAGCAACGAAACTTCGCCATGACCCACGACGCCCAGGTACCGATCCCGGTCTTCGGCTCCGTGGTGGCGAATACCAGGGCCCTACCGGCCGGCATCTACACAGACACCCTGACGGTGACTCTGGATTGGTAAACCATGAGGATGGATATCATGCATGTACTCGTATCTCGATTGGGCGTCTGCGCCCTGGGCCTGGCGATGGCCTCGAGCCTCAACGCGGCGACCACCGTGACCGGGCAGATCAGCTCCAGCCTGACCTTGATTGCCAGCTGCCAGGTCAACGGCTCCGGTGCGGCGACCGGGTTGAACTTCGGTAGCCTCAACTTCGGTACCACCAACAGCCTGTTCACCAGCGCCAACGCCCAGTTGCTGGGCGGCACCGGCACCGGCGGTGCGTTGTCGATCCTGTGTTCGGCCGGCACCACACCGGCCGTCAAAGTGCGCGCCGGTGCCCATGACGGCGCATCGCCGGGTGGTACTCGCGCATTGGCCGATGGCGCGGGTAATTTCGTGCCCTATGACTTCTACACCGACAGCGGTTTCTCCTCGCTGCTGGCGATCGATGGCGTGATTACCCTCGCCGCCAGTACCGGTGTCGCGCAAACCGTAGGCTTGTATGGCCGCGCGGTGGGCAAGCCGGGCCTGCCGGCGGGCGTCTACACCGACACCGTGGCCGTGGAGCTGACGTTCTGACGATGTGGCTCAGGGTGTGGTTGGCCTGTGGGCTGGCGTTGCCACTGCCGTTGTCGGCGGTGACCAGCCAGAGCTTCCAGGTCAGCGCGACCATCACGCCGGGTTGCCTGATCGTGGGCAGCGCGAGCAACTACGGCACGCTGACCTATGGCAGCTATTCGGCCCTGGCCACCAGCACGGTGACGGCGGCCCTTACCGGCGGCGTGACCCTGCAATGTACGCCGGGCGTGGCGCTGAGCATGAGCGTCGACGGCGGGTTGCACAGCGGCACCGGGCGCAATTTGCTGCACAACAGCGGCAGCGCGCAGGTGGCTTACCAACTGTTTCGCGATGCGGCGTTCAGCCAGAGCCTGGGGATCGGCCAGAGCATCAGCGTGAGCTACAGCGATGCAAACACCATCAGCCTGCCGATCTACGGGCGGGTGGTACTGCCGGGCAATCAGCCTGGGGGGACGTACAGCGACACGTTGCAGGTGCAGCTGTCGTGGTAGGGCTATGGGAATAAGGAGTGGTTTTATGCGTTCACCTTCCCGGCGGCTGTGGGCCGCGGGTGTTGTCCTGGGTGCCCTGTGCACGAGCGGGCTTGTGCAGGCGGCCAGCTCGGTGCTGATCTGGCCCATCGACCCGGTGCTGGAGGCCGACCAACAGGCCAGCGCGCTGTGGCTGGAGAACCGTGGCAGCGAGACGGCCAACCTGCAGGTGCGCGTGTTTGCCTGGAGCCAGAACGGCTTCGACGAGCAGTACCAGAACCAGCGCGATGTGGTCGGCAGCCCGCCGGTGGCCAGGATCGAACCCGGGCAGAAGCAACTGGTGCGCCTGACCCGCACCCGTGAAGTGCCGCCAGGCCGGGAGTTGGCCTATCGCATCATCATCGATGAAATTCCCTCGGCGCTGCAGGTGCCCGCGCCACCGGAGGGCAAGAATACGGCGGCGGCGATTCGTTTCCAGATGCGCTATTCGGTGCCGTTGTTTGCCTACGGCGCCGGCCTGTGGAGCAAGGACGACGCCACCCGCCAGCGCGACCCCACGGGCGCCGGGCAGCCGCAGTTGAGCTGGAAGAAGGTCAACGTGGCCGGGCGCAGCTATATCGAGGTGCGTAACCAGGGCGCCGTGCATGCGCGGTTGACCGACGCCTCGTTCAAACAGGGCGGCAAGACCCGGCCGCTGGTGGAAGGGCTGCTTGGCTACGTATTGCCGGGGGCGACCATGCGCTGGCCGATGCCGGGCGATGTGCCGGGCGACCAGCCGCTGCAGGTCAGGATCAACGGCGCGACGCAAGTGGAGAGCCTCGCGCCGACACGATAAACGGTGTGTCGCGGGACGGGTGCGAGCCCGGGTTTTAACAGGATGGAGATGTCCATTGAAGGACGCAACGCCATGGTGAGTCGTGGTTGGGCTCGTGGTATATGGCCATCGATGGCAGTGGTAAGCGGGTTGTGGGGCGCTGCGGTAGCGGGCGATCTGCCGCCGCCGCCAAGCAGCATGGAGGCGGTCGCCGATGCACAGCTGTTTCTGCAATTGGTGGTCAACCAGATGGACACCGGCCGGGTCATCGCGGTCGAGCAACGCGCCGGGCAGCTCTTCGTGCCCGCCAGCGCCTTGCAGGACGTGGGCATGAAGCTGCCGGGAGATCCTGATGGCAGCGTGGCCCTGGACACCGTGCCTGGCCTGCACAGTGATTACGACAGCAATGGCCAGCGCCTGCTGCTGGATGTGCCACCGTCCTGGTTGCAGGAGCAGTTCATCGGCAACCGCAACACCTACCCGCGCACCCAGGCCATGAGCAGCTTCGGCGCCTTGCTCAACTATGACGTGTATTTCAACGACACCGACGAGGGCGGCAGTTACCTTGCGGCCTGGAACGAGGTGCGCCTGTTCGATAACTGGGGCACCTTGTCCAACACCGGGCAACTGCGCCAGACCCTGTCCAATGGCATCAGCAACAGCACGCTCAACAATGGTTATCGGCGCTACGACACCACTTGGCGCTTCTCCGATGATGAGCGGCTGCTCACCTACGAGGCCGGCGACGTGATCAGCGCTGCGTTGCCCTGGAGCAGCTCGGTGCGCCTGGGCGGGGTGCAACTGTCGCGGGACTTTGCCGTGCGTCCGGACCTGGTGACGTACCCCTTGCCGCAATTTGCCGGCGAGGCGGCGGTGCCCTCGTCGGTCGACCTGTTCATCAACGGCTACAAGACCGAAAGCGCCCAGCTGCAACCCGGGCCGTACACCCTGACCAACATCCCGTTCATCAATGGTGCCGGTGAGGCCGTGGTGGTCACCACCGACGCCCTCGGTCGCCAGGTGTCGACCACCGTTCCCTTCTATGTCACCAGCACCTTGCTGCAACACGGCCTGACGGATTTTTCCGTGGCCGCCGGTACCTTGCGCCGTGACTACACCCTGCGCGATTTCGGCTACGGGCCGGGCGTGGCCAGCGGTACGTTCCGCTACGGCTATTCCGACAACCTGACCCTGGAAAGCCACGCCGAAGCGTCCAGCGACCTGGCCCTCGGCGGGCTCGGCGGCAACCTGCGCCTGGGCAATTTCGGCGTGCTCAATACCGCCGTCAGCCAGAGTCGGTTCGACAGCCGCAGCGGCCGGCAACTGAGCCTGGGCTATCAGTACAACAGCGCGCGCTACAGCCTGATGTACCAACGTGTCGAACGGCGCGACGCGTATGCCGACCTGACCCTGGTCGACACGCCCTACGCTCGCCTCAGCAAGCGCAGCGAGCAAGTCACCCTGAGCCTCAACCTCGAGCGGTTCGGCAGCCTCGGCCTGGGCTATTTCGACGTGCAGGCGGCGGACGACTCGCGCACGCGCCTGCTCAACCTGAGCTGGAGCAAACCGCTGTGGCGCAACTCCAGCGTGTACCTGTCGGCCAACCGCGAAATCGGTGACAGCAACTGGGCGATGCAGGCGCAACTGGTGATTCCGTTCGACCTCAACGGCAGCCTGGCCTTGAGCACCGAGCGCGGCAAGGACGGCGCCAGCCGGCAACGCATCAACTACAGCCGTGCGGTGCCCAGCGAAGGCGGGGTGGGCTACAACCTCGGCTACGCCCAGGGTGATGCCCCGACTTATCGCCAGGCCGACCTGACCTGGCGCCTGCAATCGGTGCAGTTGCAGGCCGGTGTGTACGGCAGCAGCGATGCGCAGACACGCTGGGCGGATGCCAGCGGCTCGCTGGTGTGGATGGGCGGTAACACCTTCGCCGCCAACCGGATCAACGACGCCTTCGTGGTGGTAAGCACCCAAGGGTTCGCCGGCATTCCGGTGCGCTATGAAAACCAGTTGGTCGGCGAGACCGACCACAAGGGCCACTTGCTGGTGCCCTGGAGCAGTGCCTATTACCGCGCCAAATATGAAATCGACCCGCTGAACCTGCCACCGAACGTGCAGACCCCGAATGTCGAGCAGCGCGTGTCGGTGCGTCGTGGCAGCGGCTACCTGCTGGAGTTTCCGTTGCGCCGGGTGCTCGCCGCGAGCATCACCCTGGTCGACGGTCAGCACCAGGAGTTGCCGCTGGGCAGCCTGGTGGTGCATGAACAGAGCAACACCCAGGCAGTCGTGGGCTGGGACGGGTTGGTGTATCTGGAAAACCTCAGCGCCCACAACACGCTGCACGTCACCCTCGGCGAGGGTCGCAGCTGCCAGGCGAGTTTCGATATCAATGAGCAGCAACAGGACGTGCCGCTGATCGGGCCGTTGGTCTGCCAATGAAGGATTGAACAGGGAGTGTCCAGGTGAAGGGCAAGGGATGGCTGTGTGGGGTAGGGCTGTTTGGCTTGGGGCTGTTGTGTTCGGGCAAGGCGTTGGCCGTGTGTTCGGTGGCGCCCACAGTACCGGCCAGTTTCGGCTCGATCAGTTCGATGACTGTACGCACCGCTGCGCAAACCAGCTCCACCACCAATGCCGGGCTGAGCTGCACCTCGGCGCTGATCTCGCTGCTGGTGTCGACCGACCATTTCTACGCCACGATCACGTCGACTCAGGGCGGCATGCGCGGGCCGACCGGGGATGTGATCGGCTACACGATTTATGGCACCAACAGCACCAGTTATCCGATCACCCGGGGGGCGCAGTTCGATTTTGGCGGCGCCGGCGGTATCGCCCAGATCATCGGCCTGCTCGCAGGCCCGGGTGCGAAAACCGTACCGCTGTACCTGGGCAGCATCACCGGCAGCAATGTCGCCGCCGGCGTGTATACCGAGACGCTGAACATCGCCTGGAACTGGAACTACTGCTCGGGAGTCGGCCTTGGCGGCGTCTGCCTGGGGCGTGACATCGGCAGCGGCACGGCGGCGCTGACCGTCAGCATGAACGTGACCAATGACTGCCAGATCACCGCGCCCAATGTCAGCTTTGGCAGCGCGCCGGTGGTCAGCGGGTTCGCCGCCGTGACCGGGCAGACCATCAACATTGCCTGCACCAAGGGCAGCGCCTACACCGTGGGCTTGAGCGACGGCCAGAACGCGGTCAGCGTCGGTGGCCGGCGGCGCATGGTTTCCGGCGGCAACTACCTGGCCTACGACCTTTTCAAAAGTGCCGGCACCACACGTTGGGGCAGTGTTGGCGCGGCACGGCGCGCCAGCTCCACGGCCGAGGTCAACCCCGGCAATGGCTTGGGCACGGGCAGCCAGGTGTACAACTACAACGCCAGGATCTACACCGACCAGCCCACGCCACCGGCCGGTATCTATGTGGACAACGTGGTGCTGGACGTGGGCTTCTAGAACTTCATTTGCCCGGGGCTGGCCTGATCCACGGGACTGACCATCGCGTAGTTGTACCCGCCGCCCGACCAGTAGTCGGCCTGCAAGCCGTCGGCGCTGCGGCTGCCGCGCGGCAGGAAACCGTTGTTCGGGCCCGGTGGGCGGATATAGAAACTGATGCGCCGACCCTGCGGGTCCTCGTACAGCACCATGGCCGCTGCGCCTTGGTCGGTGGTGAGCAGGCGCCCGCTGACCGGCTTGAACCCCGCCTGGCTCAAGTCGGGCAAGCGATGGGCCTGGTTGAAGTAGCGATCGAGCCAGGCCTGCATGGTGCTGCGGTCCTGAGCGTTGTAGTCGGCGGGCATGATGCCGTCCTGGGCAAACAGACGGTATGCCTGCATCGCATCGGCCATCGGCAACAGCCCTGGCTGGGTGGCCTCGCGGGCGTGCCAGCCGCCCAGTCCGCCGAGGCTGACGGCGATCAGCAGCAGCGCCGCAGTGGCGAGATGGCGGCGGGATTGATGCTTGATGCGCTGGCGAATCAGCGCCGGGTCCAATGCCGGGTTGCCCGGTTGTTGCAGGGCACCGCTCAAGGACGCACGCAGCAATTGCGCGTCCTGTTGCCAGGCATGCACCTGGGCGGCCACCTCGGGGTGGCTCGCCAGCCAGGTTTCAAGGACACGGCGATCACTGTCCGGCAACTGGTGATCGACGTAGGCGTGTAAGTCACGTTCGCTGGGAGGCAGGCTGATCATTTGAGTATCCGCAGGGAAGGGCTGGCAATTTCGCCATCGCTGAGTTGACGCAAGGCCTGGCGGGCGCGTGAGAGACGCGACATCACCGTACCGATGGGCACGTCGAGTATTTCGGCGACTTCCTTGTAGCTCAAGCCTTCGACCGACACCCACAGCAGCAGGGCGCGCTGCTCGGCAGTGAGTTGGTCGAAGGCTTGCAGGGTGGATTGGGCCATCACCGTACGCTCCACCGAGGGCTGCGCATCGTCGCGACCGGTGAAGAATTCGAGCATGCGCGCGTAGCGTCGGTTGCGTCGATGGGCATCGAGGAATTGTCGGTACAGGATCGAAAACAGCCACGCGCGCAGGTCGCCTTCGATGCGCTTGTCGGCCCAGGCGGTGATGGCCCGTTCCAGGGTTGACTGCACCAGGTCGTCGGCGCTGCTGGCGTTACGGGTCAGGGACACGGCAAAGCGCCGCAGCCTGGGGATGAGTTCGCGTAACTGTTCGTCGAGTTCGTGCATGGGTGTCCGGCTGGTTGCTACGCTGCTGTGACTGGCTGTGACTGGCTGTGACTGGCTGTGACTGGAGAGACGTTCGGCGCCGAAGGTTATTCCATGGGCCGAAAAATAAAATGCGGCCAGGGAATAGAGTGTATCGGCGTGCGTCTCAATGCTCCGACCTTATGTTTCACCCCCTAAGGCCTCTGGCCCTGGAGTTCATTCATGGTAGATCACTCACCACCGCCTCGTCCTCCGTTAAGCACTGCGAGCCTGATCGCGCGACTCGCGGGTATCGGTGCCGTGGTTGCCGTTGTTGCCGGGGCATTTGCCTACGTCAACGGCACCCTCGACCCACAGCGCCTGCGGCCAAAAACCCTGGTCAATGCCCTGGAAACCAATAACGGCGTGCACCCAGGGTTTCGGCGTAACCATGCCAAGGGCGTGTGCGTGGCCGGGTACTTCGAGAGCAATCCCGAGGTGCGCACCTACTCCAGCGCCCAGGTGTTCAACGAGGCGAAAACCCCGGTGATCGGGCGTTTCGCCTTGCCCAGCGGCAACCCTTATGCGCCGGACAGCAGTGTGCCGATCCGCAGTTTTGCCGTGCAGTTCAGCCAGGCCAACGGCCAGCAGTGGCGCACCGGGATGAACAGCATGCCGGTGTTCCCGGTGGGCACGCCCGAGGCGTTCTACCAATTGCTCAAGGCCGGCGCGCCGGACCCGGCCACCGGCAAGCCGAACCCGGCGAGCATGCCGGCGTTTTTTGCCGCCCACCCGGAGACAGCACCGTTTCTGGCCTGGGTCAAAACCGCCAGGCCATCGGCCAGTTACGCGACCGAAACCTATAACGGCATCAACGCGTTTTACCTGGTGAGCGCCGACGGCAAACGCCAGGCCGTGCGCTGGACCGTGGTGCCACAGAGCCAGGATGCAGCGGGCGATACCGCGCCTGAGGGTGGCGACTTCCTGGAAAAAGACCTGATGCAGCGCCTGGCTGCGGGGCCGCTGCAGTGGCAGTTGAACATGACGCTGGCCAATCCCGGCGACCCGCTCGATGACGCCAGCAAGACCTGGACCGGCGCGCACAAGGTAGTCACCGCCGGCACCCTGGTGCTGCAGAGCAGCCAGCCACAAGCCGACGGCGATTGCCGCGATATCAACTTCGACCCGCTGATTCTGCCCAGCGGTATCGAGGCGTCCAATGACCCGCTGCTGGCGGCCCGCTCGGCGGCCTATGCCAGTTCCTACCTGCGCCGCGCCGGTGAAGTCAGCCCGTTGCACAGTGCCTCCCAGGAGTCGAAGCCATGAAGGTTCAACCACGCTTTTTCGCCCCGCTGGCGCGTTTGCTGCACTGGCTGATGGCGTTGATGGTCATCGCCATGCTGTTTATCGGCGCGGGCCTGGCGGCGTCGGTGTCCGAGCGTCACGAGTGGCTGATTCACCTGCACAAGCCGCTGGGCATCGCCATTCTGGCGCTGGTCATCGTGCGCCTGGTGGTGCGTTTTTCCACGCGCCAACCGCCGCTGCCGGCTGACTTGCCGCGCTGGCAAGTGCTCGCGGCCAAAGCGTCTCACTGGGTGTTGTATGGCTTGATGCTGGTGTTGCCGTTGTTGGGCTGGGCAATGATTTCGGCCGCCGGTGACCCGGTGATGCTCAGCAGTTCCGTGCAACTGCCGGCATTGGTCTCGGCGAATGCACCGTTGTTTGCGCTGTTGCGCAAGGCCCACGGTTATCTTGCCTACCTGCTGTTCCTGACGGTGCTGGTGCATCTGGCGGCCGCGCTGTTCCACGGGTTGATTCGCCGCGACGGCGTGCTGCAAAGCATGACCGGCACCCGCCACTGATCAGCTTTGACCGATAGTCAACGCACGTGGCCGATGATATCGGCCACGCTGCTCAGGACATCCTTGCCCAGTTGCCTGGAGCGATCACCGGACCAACCGGTTTTCGCGTTGGGCGCGTCGTCGTTGTCCTTGAACGGCATCTCCAGGGTCAGTGACAGGCAGTCGTACTGTTCACCGACCGCATTGCACGCCAGGGTCATATTGGCTTCGCCCGGCAGATCGCGGGTGTAGCCGTAGGTGGTCTGAAAGTCACGGGTCAGTTGGCTCAGGTGACTACGGAAGTGTTTTTCCAGGGCTTCGATACGCGGATTGTAGCCGGGGTTGCCTTCACAGCCGGCAGTGAACACGTAGGGGATTTCTTCGTCGCCGTGGATATCGAGGAACAGGTCGACGCCATATTTTTCCATCTGCTGTTGCACGAACAGGACTTCCGGGCTGAGTTCCTGGCTGGCGCTCTGCCAGGCGCGGTTTAAGTCCTGGCCCATGGCGTTGGTACGCAGGTGGCCATGAAATGCGCCGTCGGGGTTCATGTTGGGCACCAGGTACAGGTCGGCGACGGCCAGGAGCTTTTTCAACTCGGTGTCACCGCTCTGTTGCAGGCGTTCGATCACGCCCTCCATAAACCATTCGGCCATGTGTTCGCCGGGGTGCTGCTGGGCGATGATCCAGACCTTGCGGCGGCCTTCGCCGCCTTTGCCACGGCGCAGCAGTTGGATATCACGGCCCTCGACACTTTTACCGGTGGCCAGCAGCTTGACGCCGGCGTACTTCAGCGCCTGTTCGATCAACCAGTCGTGGCGTTCACGGCTGTAGGGTTCGAAGTAGGCGAACCACGCGTGTTTTTCCCGGGTCTGGAGGCTGATATGCAGGATTTCGCCATCAAAGCGCGATGGCACGCGGAACCAATTGACGTGGTCGTAGGACGCCACGGCGTTATAGCCGGTCCATGCATGCTTGTAGGATGACCGGCCCGCGTTGCTCAGGCGAAACGTGTGGGTGTGCCCCACATGCATGCCTTCGGCCTTGAAGTGGAACCATTGGTAGTGTTGGCTACGGGTGTCGGGTTTGATTGCCAGCAGCAACTGGTAGGCATCGCTGGCATCCAGGACCTGGATATTGCCGCTGTCGAAGTCGGTGCTGATTTTGATGGACGTCAAGGCCACGGTCATAGTCTGGTTGCCTGAATATGAGGTTGTGGCGGCTATCTTACACAGGCGGCAGGCAATGACTGGCAGCAAAATTGTTGCACGGGGAGGGGGGCGTCATCCGTGACGCTGCGGCAGCTTAGGGTCTATGAGATTGATTCTCAAGCGCTAAATCGTGAAGAAATGGGCTGAAGCCTGGCTGCGGCTTTCTTTACGCAGTGGTCTTTTGCTACCATCCGCGCCATCAAGCAACACACAGTCTTCATTAGCCTGAAGCCATGCCAGAACAACTGGCAAAAAAAAGACCCGGCCAAAGAGCCGGGTCAAAAACCGTGATTAGCCTGATGAGGAGATATTCCAAGAGTCCGACCTAAGGGCTCTTGGTCTATCGACTGATCTCGCGATCAGCTGGGTCCAATAATAATCATTATCATTTGCAAGTCAAATGTTTTTATCCGTTCGATAGAAATATTTTTCGCCTGCGCCCGTCATCCGTTTGCCTGAGCGTTCGGCGCTCGCAACGACCGCTCCACCATCGCCTTCGCCATATCAATCAAATACACCACCGAAAATGCCAGGTCACGTTGATTGCCCTGATGGCTGCTCGCCGACTCGTAGGCGGTTGCCGCCGCGCTGCGCAGCAGGTCGGAGGGGTGCACCAGCGCTTCCTCCTGGCTGATGCCCGGCTTGAGGGTGAAAAAGCTCGGGTCCGAGTCCGGCGCAGACATCTCTTCTTTCAAATAGTAGTCCAGCGCGCGCTGTGCGGCGCCGCTGCAGCGCATGTCGTGCAGCTCGGTGTTTTCAGGTATTTCAGGCAGGTGATACGGGCTCGTCGTCATGAGGGGAGGTACTCTAGGTGGGTGTCGAAAACCTTGTACCGATGATAGTACGTATCGTATTTATGTCGTTTCATGGATTACTACAAACTGTTTATTGCCCTGGCAAATACGCAACGTATTGTCAGTGCCATGGATAACTGGATAGCGTTGGTGCGAGCCAACATGAAAGACCGCAAGGTCACGCAGGATGAACTGGCGGAGCGCCTGGGCATGTCCCAGGGCGGCGTGGGTCATTGGCTCAACAAGCGCCGCGTGCCGAGCCTGGCGGACATGAACCGGGTGCTGGCGGAGTTGGGGCTGGGCTACCTAGAGGTGGCGCTGGAGATTCGTGAGCGGGCAGATACACAGGCGGCCCTGGAGCACCACTACAACCCGTATTTTCGCTACCCGGTCAACGACTGGGGCGGTGTGTGCGAACTGCGCGAAGCACGCGCAAGCTATGGGCCGGAACGCTTTGAATTGACCGATTACCATGCCCACGGCGACGCCTTCTGGCTGCCGGTGATCGGCGACGCCATGACTGCGCCCACCGGCCTGAGCATCAGCGCAGGCATGCTGATCCTGGTCGATCCGGCCATCGAAGCGCAGCCCGGCAAACTGGTGGTTGCGCAATGGCTGGACAACCCCCAGGCGACCTTTCGCCAGTTGCAGGCGGACAGCGGCCAGCTTTACCTGGTGCCGCTCAATCCCACTTACCCCAAACTGCTGTTCACCGATGATTGCCGCATCCTGGGCGTGGTCGTGCAAGCCATGGCGAAGTTCTAGTGCGCCGGCTCCAGTTCCACCAGCGCACTGCCTTCGGCGACCATCTCGCCCTCCTGGCAAAACAAGGCCTTGACCACGCCCGCCTCGGGCGCGCGGATGCTGTGTTCCATCTTCATCGCTTCAAGTACCACCAGCTGCGCACCGGCTTCGACGCGTTGGCCGATGTCCACCAGCACGCGCACGATGCTGCCGTTCATGGGGGCGCTAAGGCCACCTTGAGCGGTGTGACCGGCCTCGGCCGCCGCAATCGGGTCGAACAGGCTGACCGCCTGCATCTCGCCATCCCAGTGCAGGTACACCGTGCCTTCATTGCGCACGGCCAGATGGGCACGACGGATACCCTGGTGTTCGATGACCAACTGCTCGTCCATGAGTGGCGACGATGGCCCGGCCAGCGTGACCAGTCGATCCTGGCCATTACAGCTCAAATGCAGTGAAACCTGCGCCGGCAGCCCCGCGCGAAAGCCGTGGGTCGCGGCCCACGGCCCGTCACCGGCCGGCAAGGTTTGCATAAAGGCCGAACCTGCCGCCTGCCAGAACTCATCGCTCAACGCCCCGGCCACCGGCAGCAGCTCAGCCTGATAGCGCGGAATAAACCCGGTATCCAGCTCGGCCGCGGCAAAGGCCGGATGGCCAATGATGCGCCGCAGGAAGCCCAGGTTGGTCTTGAGCCCGCCCACCGCAAATTCGTCGAGCATACTCAGCAACCGCAGCCGCGCCTGTTCACGGTCCTCGCCCCAGGCAATCAACTTGCCGAGCATCGGGTCGTAAAACGGCGAAACACTGTCCCCTTGCTCGACGCCGCTGTCCACGCGGCGCCCCGGGCCGGGCCTGGACTCGCGGTACAGCGCCAGCCGTCCGGTGGCGGGCAGGAAATCGGTGGCCGGGTCTTCGGCATACAGCCTGACCTCAATCGCATGCCCCTTCAGCGGTACCTCTGCCTGGCTGATCGGCAGCACCTCGCCCTGGGCCACGCGGATCTGCCAGGCCACCAGGTCGAGGCCGGTAATCGCCTCGGTGACCGGATGCTCGACCTGCAGGCGGGTGTTCATCTCCATGAAGAAAAACTCGCCGCGCGCATCCAGCAGGAACTCCACGGTCCCCGCGCCCACGTAACCAATTGCCTGCGCCGCGCGTACCGCCGCTTCGCCCATGGCCTTGCGCTGCACGGCACCGAGTCCCGGCGCGGGGGCTTCTTCCACGACCTTTTGATGACGCCGCTGGATCGAGCAATCGCGCTCATTGAGGTACAGGCAGTTGCCGTGTTGATCGGCAAATACCTGGATTTCCACATGGCGCGGTTTGAGCAGGTATTTCTCCACCAGCATTTGCCCGTTGCCAAATGACGACAGCGCCTCACGCTGGGCGGAGGCCAGGGCTTCTGCCAGCTGGCTGACGTCCTCGACCACTTTCATGCCCTTGCCGCCGCCGCCGGCCGTGGCCTTGAGCAGCACCGGGTAACCGATACGCGCGCAGGCCGCGCGGAAGGTCTCCAGGTCCTGGGCCTCGCCGTGATAGCCCGGCACCAGCGGCACACCGGCGGTTTCCATCAGCGCCTTGGCCGCCGACTTGCTGCCCATGGCGTCAATGGCCGAGGCGGGCGGGCCGAGGAAGATCAAGCCCGCTGCCTCGACGGCCCGAGCGAACCCGGCGTTTTCCGATAGAAACCCGTAGCCCGGATGAATCGCCTGGGCGCCGCTGGCGTGGGCGGCGGCGATCAGTTTATCGATCTGCAGGTAACTGTCGGTGGCCTTGCTGCCGCCCAGGTCGACACGAATATCGGCTTCGCGGCTGTGCCGCGCATCACGGTCGATTGCACTGTGCACGGCCACGGTGGTCAGGCCCATCGCCTTGGCGGTGCGCATGATTCGGCAGGCGATTTCGCCACGGTTGGCCACCAGCACGCTTGTCAGTGGGCTCATGGGTGCGGCTCCTTGGATTGCCAGCTGGGTGCGCGTTTTTGCAGAAAGGCGCGCAAGCCTTCCTGGCCCTCGGCACTGACCCGAATACGCGCGATAGCGTTTTCACAGTAACGCCGCAGTGCCGGGGTAAGGGCACCGCTGCCCACCTCACGCAATAAGTCTTTGCTCGAACGCATCGCCGCCGGGCTGTTGTGCAGCAGGTTGGCGATCCACTCATCCACCCGTTGCTCCAACGTCTCGAGCGGGTAGCTTTCCGCCAACAGGCCGATCTCTCGCGCACGCTGGCCGTCGAACCGCTCGGCCGTCAACGCATAGCGACGGGCTGCGCGTTCACCGATGGCCTGCACCACGAATGGGCTGATCACCGCCGGTGCCAGGCCGATACGCACTTCCGACAGACAGAACTGCGCGTCATCGGCGCCAATCGCCATGTCGCAGCAACTGATCAAGCCCAGCGCGCCGCCGTAAGCGGCGCCTTGTACCACCGCCAGGGTGGGGATTTTCAGCTTGGCCAGGTTGTACATCAACTCGGCCAGTTCCCGGGCGTCGTCCAGGTTGGTGTGGTAATCCAGCTCGGCCGACTGCTGCATCCAGGCCAGGTCGGCGCCGGCGCTGAAGTGCTTGCCGCGCCCGCGCAACACCAGAAAGCGCAGGGACGGGTCGCCCTGTACGTGGTCGAGGGCGATGATCAGTTCGCGGATCATCTGGGCGTTGAACGCGTTGTTCTTGGCTTCACGACTGAGCCACAGCGTGGCAAAGCCACGGCTGTCGGTGATCAGTTCGAGGGTGTTGAAATCGCTCATGGAATACAGCTCCGATTACATGCGGAACACGCCGAAGCGGCTCGGCTCGATAGGCGCATTGAGGGCGGCGGACAGCGCCAGGGCCAGCACGTCGCGGGTCTGCAACGGGTCGATGACGCCGTCATCCCACAGGCGTGCGCTGGAGTAGTACGGATGGCCCTGGGTTTCGTACTGGTCGAGGATCGGCTGCTTGATCGCCGATTCTTCCTCGGCACTGAACGGGTTGCCGGCGCGCTCGGCCTGCTCGCGCTTGACCTGCACCAGCACGCCAGCGGCCTGTTCGGCGCCCATCACGCCGATGCGTGCGTTGGGCCACATCCACAAAAAGCGCGGGTCATAGGCACGACCGCACATGCCGTAGTTGCCGGCACCGAAACTGCCGCCGATGATCACGGTGAACTTCGGCACCTTGGCGCAGGCCACTGCTGTCACCAGCTTGGCGCCATGCTTGGCGATGCCGCCGGCTTCGTATTTCTGGCCGACCATGAAGCCGGTGATGTTTTGCAGAAACAGCAGCGGAATCCCGCGCTGGCAGACCAGTTCGATAAAGTGCGCGCCTTTTTGCGCGGCTTCGGCGAACAGGATTCCGTTGTTGGCCAGGATCGCCACCGGGTAACCGTGCAGGTGCGCAAAGCCGCACACCAGGGTGGTGCCGAACAGCGCCTTGAACTCATCGAACACCGAACCGTCCACCAGCCGCGCGATCACTTCGCGCACGTCGAACGGCTGCTTGGCATCGGCCGGGATCACGCCGTACAGCTCTTCGCCGCCGTACAACGGCGCGACGGGCGTGCGTTGGCGCAACTCGCCCAGCTTGCGCCAATTGAGGTTGGCCACGCTGCGGCGGGCCAGGGCCAGGGCGTGTTCATCGTTGTCGGCGTAGTGGTCGGCCACGCCGGAAATCCGGCAGTGCACATCGGCGCCGCCGAGGTCTTCGGCGCTCACCACTTCGCCGGTGGCGGCCTTCACCAGCGGCGGGCCGGCGAGGAAGATAGTCGCCTGCTGGCGCACCATGATCGCTTCGTCGGCCATGGCCGGCACATAGGCGCCACCGGCGGTGCAGGAGCCCATCACCACGGCGATCTGCGGGATGCCCTGAGCGCTCATATTCGCCTGGTTGAAGAAGATCCGCCCGAAGTGCTCGCGGTCCGGGAAGACTTCGTCCTGGCGCGGCAGGTTGGCACCGCCGGAGTCCACCAGGTAAATGCACGGCAGGCGGTTCTGCTCGGCGATGGTCTGGGCGCGCAAGTGTTTCTTGACCGTCAACGGGTAGTAGGAGCCACCTTTCACGGTTGCATCGTTGGCGACGATCATGCACTCGACGCCTTCCACACGGCCGATACCGGCAATCACGCCGGCGGCCGGCACGTCTTCGCCGTACACCTGATGGGCGGCCAACTGGCTCAATTCGAGGAACGGCGAGCCTGGGTCGAGCAAGCGATTGATGCGCTCACGCGGCAACAGTTTGCCGCGCGAGGTATGCCGCTCCTGGGCCTTGGCGCCGCCGCCCTGTTGTACCTGGGCGAGCAGGGCGTGCAGCGCGTCGACCTGTTGGCGCATCGCCGCACTGTTGGCGACGAACTCCGCCGAGCGCGGGTTGAGCTGGGTATGCAGGGTAGCCATGAGCAGCTCCTTCAGCGGGTTTCGTTGAACAGTTCGCGACCGATCAACATCCTTCGAATCTCACTGGTACCGGCGCCGATTTCGTACAGCTTGGCATCACGCAACAGGCGCCCGGCGGGGAATTCATTGATGTAGCCGTTGCCGCCCAGGATCTGGATCGCATCCAGGGCCATTTGCGTGGCGCGTTCGGCGCTGTACAGGATCACGCCCGCGGCGTCCTTGCGCGTGGTCTCGCCGCGCTCGCAGGCCTGGGCCACCGCGTAAAGGTAGGCGCGGCTGGCGTTGAGCTGGGTGTACATATCGGCGACCTTGCCCTGGATCAGCTGGAACTCGCCGATGCTCTGGCCGAACTGCTTGCGGTCGTGGATGTAGGGCACGATCAGGTCCATGCAGGCCTGCATGATTCCGGTGGGGCCGCCGGAGAGCACCACGCGTTCGTAATCGAGGCCGCTCATCAGCACTTTGACGCCGCCGTTGAGCACGCCGAGGATGTTTTCCTCGGGGACGTGCACGTCATCGAAAAACAGCTCGCAGGTGTTGGAGCCGCGCATGCCCAGCTTGTCGAACTTGCTGCTGCGGCTGAAGCCTGTCCAGTCACGCTCGACGATGAATGCGGTGATGCCATGGGCGCCCTTTTCCACATCGGTCTTGGCGTAGATCACGTAGGTGTGGGCGTCGGGGCCGTTGGTGATCCAGGTCTTGCTGCCGTTGAGCACGTAGGCGTCACCGCGCTTGTCGGCGCGCAGTTTCATCGACACCACGTCGGAACCGGCATTCGGCTCGCTCATGGCCAGGGCGCCGATGTGCTCGCCGCTGATCAACTTGGGCAGGTACTTGAGTTTCTGGGCGTGGGTGCCATTGCGGTTGATCTGGTTGACGCACAGGTTGGAGTGGGCGCCGTAGGACAACGCCACCGAGGCCGAGCCACGGCTGATTTCTTCCATGCTCACCACATGCGCCAGGTAACCCAGGCCCGCGCCGCCGTATTCCTCGGGCACGGTGATGCCCAGCAGGCCCATGTCGCCGAACTTGCGCCACAGGTCAGCGGGAAACAGGTTGTCGATATCGATCTGGGCTGCGCGGGGCGCGATTTCCTTGGCCACGAAGGACTGCACCTGGTCGCGCAGCATGTCGATGGTTTCGCCGAGGGCGAAGTTCAGGGACGGGTAACTCATGGACAGGCACCTTAATGTGAGCTTTTGTTGTTGTGTAGGCAACGCGCGGGGGAGGGCGCTGACCTTTACGTTAACGTAAGCTTGCGTTGCGGCGCTGTCAATCGTAGTTTACGTTTACGTCAACCTACAAAAAAGACAACCGGGGTCGTTATGGATCAACCGAATCCGAGCTACAGCCGTGGCTCCCAGGACAAAGCCTTGCTGGCCATGACCATTGGCGAGGCGTTCGATCTTACCGCTGCGCAGTATCCTGATGGCGAAGCCTTGGTGGTCCGTCACCAACAACGACGCTACACCTGGCGAGAGCTGGCCGAGACGGTTGATCTGCACGCGCGGGCGTTCCTCGCCCTGGGCATGCAAACCGGCGACCGCCTGGGCATCTGGGCACCCAATTGCGCCGAATGGCTGGTCTGCCAGGTGGCGAGCGCGAAACTCGGGGTGGTCCTGGTCAATATCAATCCGGCGTACCGCAGTAGTGAATTGGACTACGTGCTCAAGCAATCCGGCTGCCAGTGGCTGGTGTGTGCCGGTGCGTTCAAGACCTCCGATTACCACGCCATGCTCCAGGCGCTGAAGCCCGACCTGCGTGGCCTCATCAGCCTGGACCCCAATCCGCCGCCCGCATTCATGCCCTGGTCGCAACTGTCAGCGCTCGGTGCCGATGTCCCGCCCGGGCACTTGCACAGTCGCCAGGCCAGCCTGCACTTCGACCAACCCGTGAACATCCAATACACCTCCGGCACCACCGGCTTCCCCAAGGGCGCTAGCCTCAGTCACCACAATATCCTCAATAACGGCTACATGGTCGGCGAAAGCCTCGGGCTTGCCGCGCAGGACCGTTTAGTCATTCCCGTGCCGCTGTACCACTGTTTTGGCATGGTGATGGGTAACCTCGGTTGCATCACCCACGGCACCACCATGATCTATCCCAACGACGGCTTCGACCCCCTGCTGACGCTGACCGCCGTCGCCGAAGAGCGCGCCAGCGGCCTGTACGGCGTACCGACCATGTTTATCGCGCTGCTCGATCACCCACGCCGCGCCGAGTTCGACTTGTCCAGCCTGCGTACCGGGATCATGGCCGGCTCAACCTGCCCGATCGAGGTGATGCGCCGGGTCATTGGCGAGCTGCACATGCGCGAAGTGCAGATTGCCTATGGCATGACCGAAACCAGCCCGGTGTCGTTGCAGACCGGAGCCGACGACGATCTGGAGCGCCGCGTGACCACCGTAGGTCGCACCCAGCCACAGCTGGAAAACAGGATCATCGACGCTGATGGCAACACCGTGCCACGCGGTGAAATCGGCGAGCTATGCACGCGCGGCTATAGCGTGATGCTCGGCTATTGGAACAACCCAGAAGGCACCCGCGATGCCGTCGATGAGGAGGGATGGATGCACACCGGCGACTTGGCGACCATGGACGAGCACGGTTATGTGAGCATCGTCGGGCGCAACAAGGACATGATCATTCGCGGTGGCGAGAACGTATATCCACGGGAGCTTGAGGAGTTTTTCTTCACCCATCCGGCCGTGGCCGATGTGCAGATCATCGGTATCCCCGATGAACGCTACGGTGAGGAAATCGTCGCCTGGATCAAGTTCCACCCGGGGCAGGTGGCGAGCGAGCTGGAACTGCAGACTTGGTGCAAGGGCCGCATCGCCCACTTCAAGATGCCCAGGCATTTCAAGTTCGTGGACGCGTTTCCGATGACGGTGACGGGCAAGATCCAGAAGTTCCGCATGCGCGAGATCTCAATCGAAGAGTTGCAAACACTCTCGCAATAACACACAGAAAGCACAAAGGGGACCCGAAGGTCCCCTTTAATTTGTCGTTGCGTGCTCTTTTTTTATTATTGAGGGGCGGCCTGTTGTTGTTTTTGGTAGCCGTGACCCGTACCGCTGTTGTGGCGACCCCCATCCGGGGTCAAGAGCAAACGTATTTTTTTGAGCGCTGATCTGCTTTTTCGTAAACGATCCAACCAGTGGGTAGCTACCTGAGGTAGTTTTATTTTTCTCTAACCGGTTGCGGGTTTCGGCACGCCGTACCCTGCAAAGCACATCTTCTCCAAAAAAATCTGTTAGCTGCGTCTCTGCCGTGTTGTTTTTGTTATGTCAGAGTCGTTTCGTCTTATTTTTATTAGGTTTGGTGCTTTTTATTCTTGTTATGCCATAGAGATAGCAGAAGCCGTGCCAACTTTTTAAAGTCCTTTAAAATCAATGACTTGATTTTTTGCCATGGTCTATTTTTTTGGATGGGCGGCGGATTATGTTCCCGCGTTACCCGTTATGTCGGGCTGCGGTAACACATTGTCACAGCTGTGCTACTCAACCGAGATTACGCGCCTTCGCCACCCGCGATCCGCTTGCCCGTCCCAGCACCTGACTGATCTGCTGGCCCGCGCCAATCAGGCGCTCCAGGTCGATGCCGGTGTCGATCCCTAGTCCATTGAGCAGGTACACCACATCTTCGGTGGCGACGTTACCGCTCGCGCCCTTGGCATAAGGACAGCCGCCGAGGCCCGCGATAGAGCTGTCGAACACCTGGATGCCTTCCAGCAGGCTGGCGTAGATGTTGGCGATCGCCTGGCCGTAGGTGTCGTGGAAATGCCCGGCGAGCTTGTCGCGCGGCACCTGTGCGCCGACCACCTCGAACAGCCGCCGTGTCGCGCCCGCCGTGCCGGTGCCGATCGTGTCGCCCAGGGACACTTCGTAGCAGCCCATGGCATACAGTTCGCGGGCGACCGCCGCCACCTGTTCCGCAGCAATATCCCCTTCGTAGGGGCAACCCAGCACACACGACACATACCCGCGCACGCTGACGCCGTGCTGCCGGGCCGCGGCCATGATCGGCGCAAACCGCTCCAGGCTCTCGCTGATGGAGCAGTTGATATTGCGTTGGGAAAACGCTTCTGACGCCGCCGCAAATACCGCGACTTCCTTGACCCCGGCCGCCAGTGCATCTTCAAAACCGCGCAGGTTTGGCGCCAGCGCGCCATAGGTCACGCCTGGCTTGCGCTGGATCTGCGCGAACACCTCGGCGGAGCCGGCCATCTGCGGCACCCATTTGGGCGACACGAAACTGCCGACCTCGATATAGCTCAGGCCGGCAGCACTTAAGGCGTCCACCAACCGCACCTTGTCGGCGACGCTGATCGGCTGGGCTTCGTTCTGCAAACCGTCGCGCGGGCCGACTTCCACCAGGCGGACGTGTGAGGGGAGGGTCATGGCGGTTACCTTCTGGTTATTGGCCGGCCTGGCGCATGGTGTGTGCCAGGGCCTGGGTGCAACGCTCTTCGGCGGTGTCCAGTTCCAGCTTCATTTGTTCGATATCCAGCAACTGTTGCTCAAGCTGTTCACGGCGCTCGGCGATCTTTGCCAGCATGCTGTTGAGTTGAATGTGGTTGCCGCTGGTGGGGTCGTAGAGCTCGATCAGCTCGCGGCATTCGGCCAGGGAAAAGCCGATGCGCTTGCCGCGCAGGATCAGCTTGAGGCTGACCTTGTCCCGCGCCGAGTAGATGCGCTCCTGGCCGCGGCGTTCGGGGGCGAGCAGGCCTTGCTCCTCGTAGAAGCGAATGGCGCGGGTGGTGATGTCGAGCTCGCGGGCGAGGTCGGAGATGCTGTAGGTGGTGCTCATGGGGGTGCTCGAGAAAGTCCTGGGGCTAAGCTAATGGCAGGTTGACGTGAACGTCAAGGGATCCCTCGCTGGTGCTCCACAATTCAATATGGGAGGGGCTTGCGCCCGATGGCGGCCTCAGAGCCGACCGGGCTGTTGTGTCGATCCCGGTGCAAATGTGGGAGGGGGCTTGCCCCCGATGGCGGCCTCGGGGCTGACCGGGCTTTTGTGTCGATCCCGGTGCAAATGTGGGAGGGGGCTTGCCCCCGATGGCGGCCTCAGAGCCGACCAGGATGTTGGATTGGACCGAGTACATATCTGTTTCTGCGGTAACGGCTGCTTAGGGTTCCGCCCTGACGGCGGCTCACTTTTGAAAAGCGCAAAAGTAAGCAAAACGCTCTTGCCCCACCACTCGGCACCTCGCCTAGGCTCGGTGTGCCCGAACGCAGGCTTGAATCCGTGGGCCGCCGCCACGCGCCATCCATGGCGCGGGGCGGCTAACCCGGCGTCCTGCCGGGTTACCCACGGATTCAAGCCTGCGTTCGGCCAGCGTGGTTTAACGGGGCGCCTAAAATCAAAAGCAGATCAAGAGCGGCTCGCTTCGCATCGTGGTTAGCGGTGGGCGCTACGGCGTCATGGTCATCGGGGGCAGGCCCCCCCCACACTGGGGCCTCCTGCAACTTCAAGCCTGTTGCTTATCCAGTTTCTTCTCGTGGGCGGTGACTTGCTGGCACAACTCGATCATCTGTTCGCGCATCCAGCGGTTCGCCGGGTCCTGGTCGGTGCTTTCATGCCAGTACAGATGGGTTTCCACCGGCGGCACGTCATTGACGGGCAGGTTGAACCAGTGCAGTTCATGGCGGCGGGCGAAGCGTTCGGGCACGGTCATGACCATGTCGGTCTGCTGCAATACTTGCGATGCCATCAGGTAGTGCTGGGAGCGCAGGGCGATTTTGCGCTGGATGCCCATCTTGCCCAGGGCTAGGTCGACATGCCCCAGGCCGTTGCGGCGGCTGGAAATATGGATATGGGTCAGCGACAGGTAGTCATCCAGGGTGAATTTGTCCTTGCCCGCCATCGGGTGGCCCTTGCGCATGGCGCATACGTAGCGGTCTTCCATCAGCTTGACGTGACGCACTTGCGGGTCGGTGTTGAGCGGCGCATCCACGGCGAAATCCAGGCGCCCGGCGGCCAGTTCCTTGGTGGTTTCGCGGCGTTTGGACAGGAAACTCTCGATGACCACTGTCGGCGCGAGGCGGCGCAGGCGTTGGAACAGCAGCGGTAAAATCACCGCTTCGGTCAGGTCGGTCATGCTGATGCGATAGGTCTTGGCCGCCTGTTGCGGGTTGAAAATCCGGCTCTCTTGCACGGAAACCCGCAGCAACGACAACGCGTTGCGCACCGGGCCGATGATGTTCTGCGCCATCGGCGTGGGCACCATGCCCTGGGCGGTGCGTACGAACAGCGGGTCGTTGAAGGTCTCGCGCAGGCGTGCCAGGGCGTTGGACACCGCCGGCTGGGTGATGCCGACAATCTGCCCGGCCCGGGTGAGGTTGGCTTCGGTGTAGATCGCGTCGAAGACGATAAAGAGATTGAGGTCGACCTTGCTCAGATTCATGTGAGTTGCGCTCTTATTATCAGGTGGCGATTTTTTACGTCTTCAGACGTCAATCATATATCGGTGATGAATGTTAATACACGCCGAGAATAGGCTAGGTAAATTATCAACGCTGTTCTAGCATCGATTGCATGACCTAAACAACCTCTCAGAGAAGGGAGCCGCTCATGGATTTCGCCTATTCGCCCAAGGTTCAGGAACTGCGTGAACGCGTCAGCGCATTCATGGACGCTTACGTCTACCCGGCCGAGCCGGTGTTCGAACGCCAGGTCAGCGAAGGTGACCGCTGGCAGCCCACTGCGATCATGGACGAGCTCAAAGCCAAGGCTAAAGCCGAGGGGTTGTGGAACCTGTTCCTGCCGGAGTCCGAGCTGGGCGCCGGCCTGACCAACCTCGAATACGCGCCGCTGGCCGAAATCATGGGCCGCTCGTTGCTGGGTCCGGAACCGTTCAACTGCTCGGCCCCCGACACCGGCAATATGGAAGTGCTGGTGCGTTACGCCAATCATGAGCAGAAACAACGCTGGCTCGAGCCGCTGCTGCGCGGCGAGATTCGTTCAGCCTTCGCCATGACCGAACCCGACGTGGCCTCCTCGGACGCCACCAACATGGCCGCCCGTGCCGAACGCCAGGGCGATGAATGGGTGATCAACGGCAAGAAGTGGTGGACCTCCGGCGCCTGCGATCCGCGTTGCAAGATCTTGATCTTCATGGGCCTGAGCAACCCGGACGCGCCACGCCACCAGCAGCATTCGATGATCCTGGTGCCGGTGGACACGCCCGGCGTAACAATCCTGCGCCCGCTGCCGGTGTTCGGCTACGACGATGCGCCCCACGGCCACGCCGAAGTGCTGTTCGACAACGTACGCGTGCCTTACGAAAATGTGCTGCTGGGTGAGGGGCGCGGGTTTGAGATCGCCCAGGGTCGGCTTGGTCCGGGCCGTATCCACCATTGCATGCGCTCGATCGGCATGGCCGAGCGCGCGCTGGAATTGATGTGCAAACGCTCGGTCAGCCGCAGCGCCTTCGGCAAGCCGTTGGCGCGCCTGGGGGGCAATATCGACAAGATCGCCGACTCGCGCATGGAAATCGACATGGCGCGGCTGCTGACCCTGAAAGCGGCGTACATGATGGACACGGTGGGCAATAAAGTCGCCAAAAGCGAAATCGCCCAGATCAAGGTGGTTGCGCCCAACGTGGCACTCAAGGTTATCGACCGCGCCATCCAGATTCATGGCGGTGCCGGTGTGTCCAATGACTTCCCGCTGGCCTATATGTACGCCATGCAGCGCACCCTGCGCCTGGCCGACGGCCCGGATGAAGTGCACCGGGCGGCGATCGGCAAGTTCGAGATTGGCAAGTATGTGCCCAAAGAGATGATGCGCGGCGGGCAGTGAGACCGCGTCGCCTGCTATCGGCGGCAAGCCACCTCCCACATTTTGACTGTATTCACAAATCCAAGTGTGGGAGGGGGCTTGCCCCCGATGAGGCCGGCTTGAACACCCCAAAAACCCGCCTCAGTACACCCAGACCTCCACCCGCCGATTCTTGATCCGGCCCTCATCCGCCGTATTCGCCGCCACCGGCATCTGTGCGCCGAACCCGCGAATATCGCGCAGTATCACGCCGCTTTTCACCAACTCCCGGCGCACCGCCATGGCCCGCAACTTCGACAGCAAGGCCGCCCGCTGCGGATCATTCTTGGCATCGCCAAACCCCACCAGCGTCACTTGCTTGTGCAGTTTGCCGTGGCTTTTCAGGTAGGCCACCACCCGCTGCACATCCTGGCGCGCCTTGTTGTCCAGGCTGGCGCTGCCTTCCTCGAAACGAAAGTTCACCGTCAAGCGCTGGGCGTTGCGCACAATCGCCTGGTAATCCTCGGGCATCGAGGCGCGGGGCTCCACGCCGATTGCCTGCACGTGCTGGGCGATAAAACCATTGGCCGCCACGATCGCCTGGCCCTGGCTGCTCTGGGCAAAGTCCACCAGTGCCTTGGCCCAAGGATTCTGCGTCGCCGGCGGCAGATAAACGTACAGTCGCCGTGACAGTGGGTAATCCTCGGTGGCGATCAGGCTGCCCAGTGGCAGCATCGGTTGCGAGTCTCCATCGACAACCGCCACCGTCTTGGCCTTGCGCACGTAGGGCAGCCCGATAAAACCGATGCCTTGAGGGTCCTGGCTGACCGCATCGGACAGCGCTTCACTGGACTCGAAACGCCGAGCTGACGCCACCAGCGGTTTGTCGCGGCGGTTCAGCACCAGGTCCTTGAAGGTGTCATAGGTGCCGGACCGGTCGTCGCGGGCGTACACATGAATGGCGCCGCCACTGCCGCCCAGGGCTTCCCAGGTGCTGATCTGACCATTGAATATCTGCGCCAGTTGCTCGGTGTCCAGCGTATTGAGCGGGTTGCGGGGGTTGAGGATGATTGCCAGGCCATCGATGGCGATCACCTGTTCGGCTTCCGGGCTTTTCAGGTCGCCCAGGGTTTCCAGGTCGACCAGTTCGCTGTCTTTGATCGGGCGCGACGATGCGGCGAGGTCGGCACTGTGGTTTTTCAGCGCGGCAAATCCTGTACTGGAACCATGGGCGGCTACGTCGATGCTCACGGTTTTACCCTGACGGGTCTTGCCGATCACCTGCTGTTCATTGGCGCCCTCGGCGGGTTCGATGTGCACGCCCTGCAAACCCTGGCGCTCCATCAACCCTTTGACCAACGCCGGGCCCAATCCCGCGCCGATGGTGTTGGAACCCTGGATACGCAATGCCGGGCCTTGGTCGGGAAGCGGGAGAGGGGCGGACACAGCGAAAAACGGGAAAAGCGTCAGCAGTAACAGAACGCGCAGCCTCATGCCGGCACCTTTTTGCGCCAAAGGAAGTGCTGCGAGATTAAGTCAGTTGGATTGCAGCAATATGACTGACGCCCCACAGATCTAAGTGTGGGAAGGGGCTTGCCCTGGCCCTCTGTAGGAGCGAGCTTGCTCGCAAAAAACGTCAACGATACCGCGTGTTTACTGAACGAACGCGGTGCCTGTGAGTTTTTCGCGAGCAAGCTCGCTCCTACAAGAGGGCCAGGGCGTGCCCCCTCCCACAAGTTGACTGAGTAGTGTCAGGAATCAACTCAATTCCAACCAGATCGGCGCATGGTCCGACGGTTTTTCCAATGCCCGCAAATCATAATCGACGCCGGCATCCTTGACCCGTGGGAGCAAGCCATTGGACGCCATGATCACGTCGATGCGTAGGCCGCGCTTGGGCTCGTCCTCAAAGCCACGGCTGCGGTAATCGAACCAGCTGAAACGGTCGGTCACCTCAGGGTGCAAGTGGCGGAAGCTGTCCACCAGGCCCCAGTTTTTCAGGCGGGCCATCCATTCGCGCTCTTCCGGCAGGAAGCTGCATTTGCCGGTTTTCAGCCAGCGTTTGGCGTTGTCGGCGCCGATGCCGATGTCGCAGTCTTGCGGGGAAATATTCACGTCGCCCATCACCACCAGTGCCTGGTCATTGCTGAACTGACTTTCCAGCAACTGTTGCAGGTCTTCATAAAAGCGCTGTTTGGCCGGGAACTTGGTGGGGTGGTCGCGGCTTTCGCCCTGGGGGAAGTAGCCGTTCATGATGATGACCGGGTTGCCGTTCTCGTCGGCGAAGGTGCCCCAGATAAAACGGCGCTGCGCGTCTTCTTCATCGGTGGCAAAACCTTTGTGCACACTCAACGCTTCCTTGCGCGAAAGGAGGGCTACGCCGTAGTGGCCTTTCTGGCCGTGGTAATACACGTGGTAGCCCAACGCCTGGACGTCGGCCAGCGGGAACTGGTCGTCGTGGACCTTGGTTTCCTGCAGGCCAATGACGTCCGGCTGGTGTTTTTCAATCAGCGCCGCCAGCTGATGAGGGCGGGCACGCAGCCCGTTGATATTGAAGGAGACGATTTTCATGGTCGGCGGTCCAGTCTGGCAAAAGGGCGATGCTAGCCGACAAGTCGGACGGGGGCCAGCGTGGCGGTAGGACGCATGCGCTGCTAATGTCTGGGAACGACTGGCGCTGCGCAGGTTCGTACCCATAAGAACGCCATCTTTTTGAATGGCGTCCAGGAGATTGATTGTTATGCCTGACACCTCGACGGCCGTTGCCGAGATTCGCCTGCTCAACAGCGGTTATTCCCGCGAAGCGCGTTCCCTGTTGTACCAGGCCTACCGTCACGAACCGACCTTCGCCTACATCTTCGAAGCCGAGCGGCCAGGTTATGAACAGCGGGTACGCGCAACAGTGCGCGAGCTGGTCAAGCAGCACTTCTTTCAGAAACTTCCGGCCATCGGCCTGTTCGTCAACGACCGTTTGATTGGCGTCGCCCTCATCGCGCCGCCGCAGCGGCGCCTGGGCATCACCGAGAGCTGGGCCTGGCAGATTCGCATGTGGTTGAGCACCGGCGTGCGCGGTACGCGGCGTTACCTGGAATACCATCAGGCCGTGCTGGCGTGCCTGCCCGGTGAGTCGGTGCATGTGTTGCCGTTGCTCGGTATTCATCCGCAGTTGCAAGGTCAACACTATGGCGAACAGTTGCTTGAGGCGGTCCATAACTGGTGCGCCGAAGACCCGCACTCATCGGGCGTGGTGCTCGACACGGGCAATTCCCGTTACCTGGATTTCTACAAGCGCCAGGGCTATGAGGAAATCGGTGAAATTGCCGTAGGACCTGTCCTGGAGCATGTGTTTTTTCATCCCAATCCCCAGGCGTTACATGTTGCAACGGCCTGAGACAGAATTATTCAGATAAATCCGAGTTCAAAGTACCTCTCTCGCTCGTGTAGCATCCGCGCCTATGAAGTTTCCAGGAAGATTTACCAGCAGCTTGATCCTGCTGTTCACGAGCTGTGGCGCATTGGCGCAAAGCGAACTGGACGTGCGGATCAAACCCTCAAATGACGCGCTGAAAGCCAACATTGAAGGCTACATCGGCAGTGTTGGCGATCGTGACGAAGAAGCCCTGCTGCGATTCAGCCGTGGTGCCGAAGAGCAGGCGCGCAAAGCGGCCCAGGCGCTGGGCTTCTATCAGCCCCGGATCGCCAGCGAGGTGAAGGGCGGCAAGAACCCGCGCCTGACCCTGACCGTCGACCCCGGCGAGCCGGTGCATCTGCGCAACGTGATCTTGCGCGTCGATGGCCCGGCGGCGAGCCTCAAGGCCTTTCGCGTGCCCGCCAGTGATGACCTCAAGCCCGGCGCGGTGCTCAATCACGGGCATTACGATGACGCCAAGCGTTTGATCCAGAATCAGGCGTCGCGCTATGGCTTTTTCAGCGGGCGTTTTACCCACCAGAAACTGGCCGTAGACCCTCAAGCGGGCGTGGCTGACATCGAACTCATTTACGACAGCGGCCCGCGCTACAGCATGGGCAAGGTCAGCTTCAGCGGCGACACGCCCTTTGACGAAGAGCTGTTGCAGCGCATGGTGCCGTTCAAGCCAGGTACACCCTATGACTCCGAACTGATCGCCGAACTCAACCAGAACCTGCAAGCCAGTGGCTTCTTCGAAAGCGTGCGCGTGGACGCCAGCCCCGCTGCCTCAAGCAATGACGTGATTCCGGTGGCCGTGCAACTGTACACGCGCAAGCCCCGCACCATGGGCCTGGGCCTGGGGTTCTCGACGGACGTCGGCCCTCGGGGCAAGGCCAACTGGACGCGCCACTGGGTCAATCCCCAGGGCCACAGTTATGGCTGGGAAGCCGAGTTGTCGGCGCCGCGCCAGAACGTCGGCCTGTGGTACGACATTCCGCTGGACCCTCCGCTCACCGACAAATTGCGTTTTGCCGGCGGCTATCAGAATGAAGAGATCGCCAACACCGACACCTTGAGCAAGCTGCTCACCCTCGGCCCCGAATGGCACAGCAAGTTGCCCAGCGGTTGGACCCGGGTCATCTCGCTCAAATACCAGCGTGAAGAGTATCGCCTGGGCAATGACTCGGGCTTGAGTAACCTGGTGATGCCGGGCATCAGCTACTCCTACCTGCGCAGCGACAACCGCATCGATCCGCACAACGGCTATCGCCTGATGTTCGACAGCAAAGTCGCCAAGGAAGGGCTCGGTTCCGACACCAACCTGCTGTATGGCACCGCCACGATCAAGGGCCTGACCACCTTGTGGGATAACCACCGGTTCCTGGGCCGCGCACAAGTGGGCGGCAGTGCCACCAATGGCTACCAGTCGGTGCCGCCGTCACTGCGCTTCTTCGCCGGTGGCGACCAGAGCGTGCGCGGTTATGAATACCAGACCCTGTCGCCGGAAAACGACCGTGGCGACCGCATCGGCGGCCGCTACATGGTGGCGCTGAGCGCCGAGTATCAATATTCCATCACCGAAAAATGGCGTGTCGCGACCTTTATCGACCAGGGCAACTCGTTCAATACCCTGGATATGCCCAGCCTCAAAACCGGCGTGGGTGTGGGGGTGCGCTGGGTCTCGCCCGTGGGCCCGATCCGCCTCGACCTGGCCCATGCCCTGGAAGATCCGGGCGGCGTTCGATTGCACTTTTCCATGGGGCCTGAGCTGTGATGCGTGGTTTGAAAATAGCGGGGCTGGCATTGATCGCCGTCCTCGCGCTGTTGCTGTTGACGCTGTGGACGCTGCTGGGTACCCAGGCCGGCAGTCGCTGGGTGCTGGGCCAGGTGCCGGGCTTGAGCGTGGAGAATTTTCACGGACGCCTGGGCGGGCAGTGGAGCGCCGACCACCTGCTGTGGCAGCAGGACGGCAGCCGCGTCGAGCTCAATGCGCCGACGTTTGACTGGTCGCCGGGTTGCCTGTTGCGCATGACCTTGTGCATCAACCGGCTGGATGTGGACCAGGTCAGCCTGACGGTTGCACCCAGTACCGAAGAAAGCGACAGCGGGCCGATCCAACTGCCCGACCTGAAGCTGCCGGTTGCTATCCAATTGGGCGATGTTCGTATCGGCAGCCTGCTGTTCAACGGCAGTGAAGCACTCAAGGGCTTGCAACTGGCGGCGCATTGGACCGCCGCCGGCATGCAGATCGACTCCGTTCATCTGCAGCGCGACGACCTGGTGCTGGACCTCGCCGGCCTGCTGCAACCCACAGGCGATTGGCCGCTCAAGGCCACCGGCACGCTCAGTTTGCCCTACGCTCCGGGCGGCGCACCCTGGACCGTCGCGCTCAACATCGACGGCGACTTGCTCAAGACCCTCAAGCTCGACGCCGACAGCAGCGGCTACCTGCCGGCCAAGCTCAGCGGTGAGCTGCAACCCCTGGCGGAAAACCTGCCGGCGCAGTTGCGCATCACCTCCGAGGCGTTCAAGCCAAGCGCCGATTTGCCCGACACCTTGCAACTCAACCAGTTGGACCTGAGCGCCAAGGGCGACCTTAAAGCGGGTTATCAATTGCTGGGCAAAGCCGTATTACCGGCGCAAAAAGGCCCGGTGGATTTACTCCTGCAAGGCAAGGTCGACGCCAAGGGTGCGCAGATCGCCGGCCTCGACCTGAATGCCGGCGACAAGCAAAGCCTCAAGCTCAGCGCCAACCTGGACTGGCAGCAAGGTTTCAGCGCCGATGCCAAAATCGACTGGTTGGACTTCCCCTGGCACCGCCTCTATCCCCTGATCGATGAACCGCAGGTGGCCTTGCGCACCTTCAACGGTGAAGTTTCCTATAAGGATGGCAACTATCTGGGCAACCTCAAGGCCGACCTTGACGGCCCGGCGGGCGCCTTCACGGTGGTCACGCCGTTCAGCGGCGACCTCAAGCAAGTGTTCCTGCCCGAACTGAAATTGAGCGCCGGCCAAGGCAAGGCCGAGGGCCATCTGAACGTACGGTTTGCCGACGGTATCGCCTGGGACACCGCGCTGGACCTGTCGGCATTGAACCCGGCGTACTGGGTCGCCGAATTGCCCGGCACCCTGGCCGGGCCGCTGCGCAGCAAAGGCGAATTCAAGAACGAGCAGCTCAAGCTCAACGCCGACCTCGACCTCAAGGGTCGCCTGCGCGGACAGGCCGCCGTGTTTGCAGCCAAGGCCGAAGGCGCGGGGCAGCAATGGACCCTTGCCAACCTGGACATCCGCCTGGGCGACAACCGCATCAACGGCAGCGGCAGCCTGCAGCAACGCCTGGCCGGGCAGATCGACATCAAGCTGGCGCGCCTGGCCCAGCTCTGGCCGCAACTGCGCGGGCAGGTCAATGGCCGCCTCGATGTCGCCGGCACCTTGCAGGCGCCCCAAGGCAAGCTTGCCCTCAAGGGCCAGCAACTGGCATTGGCCGACAACCGCCTGCAAAGCCTCAACCTCGACGCCACACTGGACAGCGCCCAGCGCGCCAGGCTCGACCTCAAGGGCAGCGGCATCCAGAGCGGCGAGACCCAGGTCGGCACGCTCACCGCCAGCGCCCAGGGCGATATCAAGAACCAGAAGGTTCAACTGGACCTGGCCGGACCGTTGCTCAAACTGGCCCTGGCCCTGGATGGCAACCTCGACAACGGCAACTGGCGTGGGCGCCTGGCCAGTGGTGACGTACAAGCCGGCGGCCAGGACTGGCGGCTGCAAGCCCCGGCGAAAATCGAGCGCCTGGCCGATGGCAAGCTGACCTTCGCCGCGCACTGCTGGGTGTCCGGTGGCGCCAGCCTGTGTGGCGAAGACCAGCGCCTGATGCCCGAGCCGAAGCTGCGCTACCACCTCAAGCAATTCCCTATCGACAGTCTTGCGGCGTTCCTGCCCAAAGACTTCGCCTGGCAGGGCAGGCTCAATGCCGACGTACAACTCGACCTGCCGGCCAGCGGCCCGAAGGGTGTGGTCTCGGTAGACGCCGGTGGCGGCAACCTGCGGGTGCGGGACAAGGGCCAATGGCTGGATTTCCCCTACGACACCCTGAAGCTGGAAACCACCCTCAACCCCAAGCGCATCGATACCCAGCTCAACTTTCGTGGCGGCAAGCTCGGTGAACTGCTGCTGCAGGCGCAGATCAACCCGCTGCCGGCCAACAAGCCGATCACCGGCAATTTCAGCCTCACCGGCCTGGACCTCGCCGTGGCGCGACCCTTTGTGCCGATGGTGGAAAAGCTCAACGGCAAGCTCAACGGCAATGGCCGCATCTCCGGCGGTTTGCTCGCGCCCCTGGTTAACGGCAACGTTAATCTGGTGGACGGTGAAGTCTCGGGTCCTGAACTGCCCATCAGCCTCGAGGGCCTGAACCTGCAGGCGCAGATCGCCGGCGAAAGCGTGCAGCTTAACGGCGGCTGGCACAGCGGCAAGGCCGGGCAGGGCAGCCTCAAGGGCCAGATCGACTGGGGCCGCGCCCTGGTGGTCGACCTCAGCCTCAAGGGCTCGCAACTGCCGGTCACCGTCGAGCCCTATGCCAAGCTGGAAGTGGCCCCCGACCTGAAGATCAGCCTCAAGGACGACAAGCTGGCGATTGCCGGCAAGGTGCACATCCCGCGCGGCGATATCACCGTGCGCGAGCTGCCGCCCTCGACGGTCAAGGTGTCCGATGACACGGTGATCGTCGGCAGCCAGACCGAAGAAGGCAAACCGCCGATGGCGATGGCCATGGATATCGACGTGGAAGTGGGGGAAGACCAGCTCAACTTCGCCGGTTTCGGCCTCACCGCCAAAGTGCAGGGCCATGTGCATATCGGCGACAACATGGACACCCGTGGCGAGCTGTGGCTCAACGACGGCCGCTACCGCGCCTACGGCCAGCGCCTCAACGTGCGCCGTGCACGGCTGTTGTTTGCCGGGCCGTTGGACCAACCGTTCCTGGATATCGAAGCGGTGCGTGTGGTGGTCGAATCGTCCCGCACCGTGACCGCCGGTATTCGCCTGAGCGGCAGCGCCGAGCAGCCGACCACGCAGATCTTCTCCGAGCCCGCCATGGCGCAGGAGGATGCGCTGTCCTACCTGGTGCTGGGACGTTCGCGCACCAACAACGGTGAAGACAACAACATGCTTGCCGAAGCCGCCCTGGGCCTGGGCCTGATGGGCAGCGCCGGGGTGACCTCGGACATCGCCAATAAACTCGGCATCCGCGATTTCGACCTGGATACCCAAGGCACCGGCAACAGCACTGCCGTGGTCGCCAGCGGCAAGATCAACGACAAACTCAGCCTGCGTTACGGCGTAGGGGTGTTCGAACCGGCCAACACCATCGCCTTGCGCTATTTGCTGAGCAAGAAGGTGTACCTGGAAGTGGCCACAGGCGTGGCCAGCTCCCTGGATATCTTCTACAAGCGCGACTTCTAAACCCAACTGGGTCAAATGTGGGAGGGGGCTTGCCCCCGATAGCGGTCTTTCAGTCAGCTAATCTGTAGCTGACCCACCGCCATCGGGGGCAAGCCCCCTCCCACATGGACAACTATTTGCACTCAAGCTTTTGGCCAATTACCAAGCAACCTAACTATTCCATTTGACATTTGCTGCCTAAGCAGTAATATCTCGTCACACATTCACTGCCTAGGCAGTAATAAGGTGACTTTCAATGCCTCACTTCACCCCTGACAACTTCCACAACTGCCATCTCGGCCTGTTACTGGGCCGCGCTGCGATCCTCAAGGACCGCATCATCGACACCCATATGGAACCTCACGGCATCACCGCCGCGCAGTTCAAGGTGTTGATCATCATGGCCCAGTTCGGCGTCGACACCCCGGCCGAATTGTGCCGCCATTTGTCCCTGGACAGCGGCTCGATGACGCGCATGCTTGACCGGCTCGAGCAGAAAGGCTTGCTCAGCCGCAAACGTTCCGAGCTGGACCGCCGCCAGGTGCAACTGGTGCTGACCGCCGAGGGCCAGCGCCTGGCGGACATGCTGCCGCAGATCGGCGCCCAGGCCCTCAACCAACTGGCCGGCGTCCTCGAGTCGGGCGAGCTGGAAACCCTGGAACGGATCCTCAAGAAAATCCTGATCGCTGCGGGTGACCCCATCACGATCCTGCGGGTAGGTAACCAATGAACACACGCGCACTCAGCCTGGTGCTGGCGGCGATGACGCTGGCCGGTTGTGCCAACTACAGCGGCCTCGACACGCAGGGTCAACGCCTGGACGCCAACACCCTGCAAACCGGCAAGTCCTTGAGCGGCGTGACGCTGTCGGATGCCGCCTGGCCCAGCGCCGACTGGTGGAAAAGCCTTGGCGACCCACAGCTCGACGGGCTGATCCAGGAAGCCCTGCAGAACAGCCCCGACATG
>NZ_CVTX01000012.1:0-1520 GCF_900005715.1 Pseudomonas sp. 34 E 7 | reverse complement strand
GGTGGTCGGCCAGGTGCGTCTGGATAATCACTCGGCCCGGCTCTTCGGCGCGCCCTGCGCGGCCGGCGACCTGCACGATCAGCTGCGCCATGCGCTCGCTGGCGCGGAAGTCGCCGGAGAATAAACCACCGTCGGCATCCAGGATCGACACCAGGGTCACCCGTGGAAAGTGATGCCCTTTGGCAAGCATCTGCGTGCCGACCAGGATGCACGGCTGGCCTTTCTGGATGGTGGCGAACAGTTGGTTCATCGCGTCTTTGCGCGACGTACTGTCGCGGTCCACCCGCAGCACCGGGTAATCCGGGAACAGAATGCCCAGGCGCTCTTCGGCGCGCTCGGTGCCCGCGCCGACCGGGCGCAGGTCGACCTTGCCGCATTGTGGACAGTGGCGGGGCACAGGTTCCACATGGCCGCAGTGGTGGCAGCGCAGTTCGCCGTAGCGCTGATGCACGGTCATGCGCGCATCGCAACGCTCGCATTCGGACATCCAGCCACAGTCATGGCACAACAGCGTCGGCGCAAAACCGCGGCGGTTGAGGAACACCAGGACTTGCTGGCCGGCGGCGAGGGTCTGGCCGATGGCTTGCTGCATCGGGCCGGAAATACCGCTGTCCAGCGGTCGGCTTTTGACATCCAGGCGCAGGAAACGCGGTTGCTTGGCGCCACCTGCGCGTTCATTCAGGCGTAGCAGGCCATAACGACCGGTGTAGGCGTTATGCAGGCTTTCCAGGGAAGGCGTGGCCGAACCCAGCACAATCGGGATGTCTTCCTGGCGCGCACGCACCAGGGCCAGGTCGCGGGCGTGGTAACGCAGGCCTTCCTGTTGTTTATACGAGCCGTCGTGCTCTTCGTCGATGATGATCAGGCCCGGATTTTTCATCGGGGTGAACAGTGCCGAGCGCGTGCCGATAATAATGTCGGCTTCGCCGTCCCGCGCCGCCAGCCATGACTCCAGGCGCTCACGGTCGTTGACCGCCGAGTGCACCAGGGCGATGCGGGCGTTGAAACGCTGTTCGAAACGCGCCAGGGTTTGCGGGCCGAGGTTGATCTCGGGGATCAGCACCAGCGCCTGTTTGCCGGCCTGCAAGGTTTCGCGGATCAACTGCAAATACACTTCGGTCTTGCCGCTGCCGGTGACGCCGGCCAGCAGGAACGCATGGAAACTGTCGAACCCTGCGCGGATCGCTTCATAGGCGGCGCGTTGTTCGGGGTTCAGCGGCAGCTCCGGCTGGGCCAGCCAGTGTTCATGGCGCGGGTCGGGGGCGTGCTTGCGGATCTCCACCTGCACCAGCCCCTTGGCCAGCAGCAGGTCGAGGCTGTCCTTGCTCAGCATCAGCTTGCTCAATAGCTGATGAGCCACGCCGTGGGGGTGCTGCGCCAGGGTGGCGAGGGCTTCACGTTGGCGCGGCGCGCGGGCGATGCGTGGGTCGTCCAGGCGCGCGCCGGGAACCATCGACCAGAAACGTTCCTGGCGCGCTTCGGCCAGTTCGCCCTGGCGCAGCAGCACCGGCAGCGCCCAG
>NZ_CVTX01000083.1:0-82531 GCF_900005715.1 Pseudomonas sp. 34 E 7 | reverse complement strand
CTGAGGAATCCCCACAAATTCACCCTAAGCTCTGCGCTTGATGGCGCACCTCATCACGCAGAGTCCGCTCCAATATTTCCAAGTGTTCTCGTCCTCCAAAATCTGTGCAGCTTCGCCAGTATTCCAAGCCTAGTCGCCACAATGAAAGCACTCGCTTTTCTTTGATGCTGTTGCTTTGGTAGCGTCGCTCCAAGCCGCGTTCTCGTGCCTGCAGCCCCGTTAAAAACAGAAGGTAGTTGGCCAAAGCAGCAATCAACAACAACACCTCAATGCGCTTTGGACAGTGGCTTCGATGCAGATTCAGGCCTAATCCCAAGTGCTCACTTTTTACATCTCGAAAGCCTTCTTCGATCTGCATACGGCGCTTATAGATCGCCACTATTTTTGCTGGATTCCATTCGTCTTGCCTCAAATTGCTGGCAAGTAACCAGGGCTCCCGTTCACGCCTGGCTGACTGTCGGCTGAGCTTACTTTTGGCGATTGAGCCAGTCACTCGTTGATGCTTTCGGCCCTTGGCTGAATGTCGCACACAGTACAAATTGATCAAGTGCGGAGCGCTACGCGTCATCTCGACCCGACCAAGCGACTTGGGTGACGAAGTGGCCAAAGCATAGAGATTTTGCACGGGCAGCCACTCATTTTCGTCGCCACGATAAAGCTCCCGATTTCGTATACGAGCCACGTAGTACCAGCCCTGTGCGGCCACTGCTTTCATCCATGGGCGCCGGAAACCTGCATCAGTAACCATCACTGGAACACATCCATCGGGCAGTAGTTCAGCCAGTGTTTTGAGCAGGCGGTTTTGATATTTGGGGCAGCCCTCGCGTTCATGAACACTTTCATAAATAGGGAATGAGCGTCCCGCTAGAGGTATCGCGGCCCTCAACAAAAAAGCGTTGCCGGGAGCATCAATTCGGGACCAGTCAACCAAGATTAATGGGTGCTTCACCGACCCCAGCAATGCCCGCAGGATCACCCAGTAGAACAGCGGACGCTCTGCTCTTAGGTGTTGATTGCCCAGTAACCGATCAACCCGCTTGATTGCATGTTTTGGGAATGCCTGACCTGGCATAAAACGTCCGAGCGCTGTCAGCGTCAGGCGGCGGCCTTGCAGTAACGAACTGACACAACTCATCAGTGTTGTCAGGCGACGAGAGTGGATTGAAGGCAGTGCTTGAGCGAGCGCTCTGTGTAAAAATCGGATGGCCTGCATGGGTTTGGGATCTTGTTTTTGTGTGGTGCAAACCAAGTTGCCGACTCATGCAGGCTTCTTCAATAACTCCAACTTCTTGATTTTTCGTAAGAAAAATCGGGGATCCCTCAGGGTCTGACCCCTGTTTTTCCTGTTTTTAGTCCATCGCCCTTTCGATATTCGAGATTTCTCGCAATGGGTCAGCGCCTTGCGCTGTTCCGTCCACTTTGATGAGCAAACTCGGCCTTATCGGAAATTATCTCTAGCAGGCTTTCGATTATCTCGAAAAGTGAGCGGCCTGATGCCCGTTTTATAGGAGCTAAGGGCCTCAAGAGGGCCTACGTCATCTCAAAAACACCGCTCAGATAAGTGAAAAGCGTTGGAGAAAAGCTCTGCCCCAGGCCACGTAGCACTTATTTACAACGAAACCCCTCCGGCATCGTAACCGTGTAATTACGCTGCACCCGATCCTGGAAATTCAAATTGCGCAGCCCTTGTTCCACCAAAAAGGCTTCCACCTTCGCGGCCTGGCAGTCGTCGTTGTAGGACGATGCCCGCAGCACGTACACCGCGCGCTTGCTCGCCTCATCCCGGGCGGTGGCCCTGAACGTGGTGAGGGTGGTGTAACCGGTGCGCTCAGAGGTGCCTACGGGGCCGTAGGTGGTGTTTGGGGTGCTGGTGCAGGTCAGCTGGTCGGTTTTCTTTTTGTTCTTCTTGCACTGCGTGGTGGTGCTGTTTGCCACCTGGCCGTATTCGGTGGCGGTATAGCGGTAGGTGACTTGCTTGCTGTCGACGTCCAGGGTGACGGTCATTTTGATCGGTGCATGGTCTTTGGGCAGGGTGGTGTCGGTGAAGACATTGCGAAAGCCCTGGTCCTTCATGGCGCTGACCATGTCGCGCAGGTAGTAGCGGGCGTTGAGCGCGTTTTCGTCGCTGCCACCGGTGGACGTCACCAGCACGGTGGCCTGGCGGTCGAAGTGGTAGTCGGGGTCAGGCGTTGCGTTGATTGCTACGTCCATTTGCGTGGCGCATCCACTGAGCATTGCGGTCAGTAGCAAGAGCGTGCAGAGCAAGAAGCGGGTCATGGAAAAAACCTTACAACTGGGAATTGGGTAAAGGCTGGACGATTGAGTCCAGCGAAAAACAACCCTCAATCGTGCTGCTGCGACATCGTGACCGCACGCAGCCGGCCGCCATTAAATCGCAGGCAATAAAAAACCCCAAGGAACACATTGTTCCTTGGGGTTTCTCGGTATTTTGGTGCCCAGAGACGGAATCGAACCGCCGACACGGGGATTTTCAATCCCCTGCTCTACCGACTGAGCTATCTGGGCAACGGGGCGCATTAAACGGGTTTTTCAGGGGGTCGTCAAGCAAGTTTTCAAAAAATATTTAATTATTACCGTCGCTTACGTGCAGACCCCGGTTTTTGATCAATTATTGAGCAGGTGGTACGTAGCCGTCGGCCTTGGCGTAATCCTCGCCGGAAAAGAACTTGTCCATTTCGCCCTGCAGGTATTTGCGGTCTTCGGCGTTCATCATGTTCAGGCGTTTTTCGTTGATGAGCAGGGTCTGGTGTTTTTGCCAGTCGGCCCACGCCTTGGCGGAGACGTTATCGTAGATGTCCTGGCCTTTGGCGCCCGGAAAAGGGGCGCGTTCGAGGGCGGGCAGTTCTTCGTGGTACTTGCGGCACATGATGGTGCGGGTCATGACGACTCTCCTGCGTTCAATACTTCAGCCGCGCGCTTCAGCAGTTTTTTCACCGGGGCGGCAAGGCCCAGGCGCGGTGGGGTGGCGAGGTTATACCAGAGCCAGTCGGCCTCGGCCACGTGATGGGCGCTTTCCTCGACCTGGACCAGCCAGGGTTCGATGGCCAGCTGGAAGTGGCTGAAGGTGTGGATCAGCCCCGGCAGTTCCTGATGTTTGCCCAAGGCCAGCGCGTGCTGGTTGGCCAGATGATCCAGGTCTTCCAGGTCGTCCAGCTCCGGCAGGCTCCATAAACCGCCCCACAGGCCCGTGGAGGGGCGACGGTAAAGCAGGATCGCGCCTTCGGCATTGGCCAGCATCGGCATCAGCGTGCGCTTCTGGGGGATGGTCTTGCGTGGCTTGGGGATCGGGTAGCGCGTCTCCAGGCCAAGCATGTGGGCTTCGCAGCCTTTTTCCAGCGGGCACAGCAGGCAGCTGGGTTTGCTGCGGGTACAGAGTGTGGCGCCCATGTCCATCATCGCCTGGGTGTAGGCGTTGACGCGGTCGTGTGGCGTAAAGCGCTCTGCGGTCGCCCACAGCTGCTTGGCGACCTTGGGTTCGCCCGGGTAGCCCTCTTGCGCGGTAAAGCGTGCCAGCACGCGCTTGACGTTGCCGTCGAGGATCGGCGCGCGCAGGCCCATGCTCAGGCTGGCAATTGCGCCGGCAGTGGACAGGCCGATGCCGGGCAGCTCGGTAAGTTTTTCGACATCCCTGGGAAACTCGCCGCCGTATTCGGCGACCACGATCTTTGCAGTCTTTTGCAGGTTGCGCGCCCGGGTGTAGTAACCCAGGCCGGTCCACAGGTGCAGCACTTCGTCTTCCGGCGCGGCGGCCAGTGCCTGGACCGTCGGCAAGGACGCCATGAACCGGTCGAAGTAATTGAGCACGGTGCTGACCTGGGTCTGTTGCAGCATGATCTCCGACACCCACACCCGATACGGCGTGATGCCCTGTTGCCAGGGCAGGTCGTGGCGACCGTGGCGGTCGTACCAGTCCAGCACCGCCTGTGAAAACTGCTCGTTTCTCATCGGTTGAACAGGCCTTTCAATGCGTCTTTGAGCTTGGGATTGACCTTGTCGAGCTTCTCTTCGAGTTTCTCGTTGAGACGGTTGCCCGCCGCTTTGATGGCGACCTGGCCGAGGCCGTCCTTGTCCAGGCGGCAGGCCTTGGCGCCCAGTTCCAGCGGGCCACGGCAACGCAGCGGCACTTCGATACCCTGGAAGTTGGCGCCGACCTGGCAGGCCGGGTCCGGCACGTCGCGCTGGTCGCCTTCGACGATGATGCCCACCCGGTAGTCCATGCCCAGTACGCGCAGGTCGACATCGCCATTGCCGTTGAGGGTCAGCCCCGGAATGCGCACTTTCAGGTCAGGGTTGCTGGCCACGCCGTTGCGCAACGTCAGGTTGCCGCGCAGTTCCTGGAAGGGCGTGTCCTTGCCTTGCGGCGTGGTGCTCAATGTTTTGCGGTTGAGCAGGGCGATACCGGTACACAGTTGTTGCTCGATGTTGGCGTTGAGCAGCACACCGTTGTTGATGACGATGCCGGCGGTGCCGTTGAGGCTGTCGATCAAGGCCTTCTGGCTGTTGCCACGCCCGGTCAGGTTGCTGTCCAGGGTGACCAGGCCTTTGACTGGTGGGGTTTTCCCCTGGGCCTGCAGGATTTTTTCTACCGGTACCTGCTTGATATGGGTTTGCAGCGCCAGGAGCGGGGTGTCCTGGCGTACATCGAGGGTGCCGTTGGCCTGGAACGTGCCGTTGTAGAGGCCACCGCTCAGCGCGTCGAGGCTGAGCTGGCCATCGATGCCCGAGGCTTTCAGTACCGCGTTCTGGATCGGCAGCTGGCTCAAGGTGAGTTGGCCGAACGCAAGGTCCGCGTTGATATCCAGGCTGCGCAGGCGGGTCAGCGGCAGCAGTTTGTCACTGCTCCAGGCGGCTTTGGTCGGCGCTTCCGGCAGTGGGCTGTTACCGCCGGCGGCCATTGCACCGGCCTCGCTGCCTTGCACTTCGGCCTGGCGTGCGGCCGCCGTGCCTTTGGCGGCTTCGGATTTGGCCGGCAGGTAATTGTCGGCATTGAAGGTGTCGCCCTTGAGCTGCACGCGCAGTGACTGCTTGGCGAAATCATCCACGGCAACGCGACCGGTGAAGGTGCTGCCATCGAGTTTCAGGTTCAGGCCCTCCAGCGCGACATTGGTCGGCGTGCCTGTGAGGCGGCTGACCAGTTCGACTTTGCTCAGGCTGCCCGGTGCCATGGCCGGCAGAGGGTGGCCGACGCTCTCGAGAAACTTGGCCAGGTCAAACTGCGCGACCGACAGCGCGCCGCTGATCTGCGGGGTGTTGTTCAGGTCAGTGGCCCGCAGTTCGCCCAGTGCGCGCAATTGGTTGGCCGAGAGTTTCAGGTTGGTCCATTCGGCGATGTTGGCGGCAAGATCGACCAGCAATTGACCCTGGGTGGAGAAGGTCAGCGTCTTGCCCTGCAAGGGTTCGCCAGTGGCTTCGCCGCTCAGGCGCATGTCTTCGAACTGGTAGCGCTTGAGGGCGCGCTGGATGCGCAAGTTGCCGTTCAGCTCGGTCTTGAGGCGCATGACCGGCTGGTTGCTGCCCAGGAAAGCGGTGAGTTTCAGCGGAATATTGGCGCCTTCGTGGATGGCGCCGGCACTGAGCTGGATGCTTTCGGCGCTCAATTGCTTGCCAGTCTGTTCATCGTTGTATTCAACGCGGGCGTTGTTGATGGTCAGGCTGTCGATGTCCAGGCGGATCGGCTGCGGCGGTTTTTCCGGCTTGGCTTCAGCCACCGGTTCGGCCGGAGCCGGGGTGGCGGCACCCGGGGTTTCGTCGGGCAGGTTCTTGCCGATGTCTTCCCAGTTGCCGTGGCCGTTCTTGTCGCGGTTCAGGCGCAGGTTCAGGCCTTCGACCCGCACATCGCTCATCTGCACTTCGCGGCGCAGCAGCGGCAGCACACGTACCGACAGACCGAGCATCTGCAGGTCGGCAAACGGTTGGGTCGGATTGGTCAGGGTTGCCACGCCGGCTTCGTGCAGCTCCAGGCCCAGCCAGGGGAACAGGCTCCAGCCGATGTCGCCATTGAGCGTCAGCTCGATGTGGGCCTTGTCGCGGGCTATCTGGCGAATTTCTTCTTTGTAGTCGTTGGGATCGAAGAGATGGGTCAGGGCAAAGCCGAGAGCCACAATGATCAGCAACAGCCCGAGAAATACCAGACCCAGGATTTTGCCGAACGCTTTCATGGGCGAGTCCTTGTATGTCGATTTCAAAATTTAGCCGCAGAGTATAACGCCCGAAGGCCTGCATCAGTTCGTGGATCGTTACATTGTATCTACGACCAGCGAAACGGGATTTTGGCGTCAAATAAAACAGATAGGTTGAAAAAAGTGATGTCAATTTGGTTTTTCTCGTATCGGCAGGTGCTAATCTCTGCGCGTTCGTCCGCCTTCTGCGACGTATCGTCGCGCCAAAATGGAGCTTCACTCACAAAAACGGCCACGCATTGCGTGCAAGGCCGAGGGGAAGCGCGCCTGACGGATGCATACCAATAACTGGGGGAAACACCAATGAGCACTAGCACTGCGGCCGATACCAATGCCGCACCGCCTGCGTTCCTGTCCAAGGAGCGCATTATCGCCAAGCCCGGCTTCAACCGCTGGCTGGTTCCACCGGCCGCGCTGGCCATCCACCTGTGCATCGGCATGGCCTACGGCTTCTCGGTGTTCTGGCTGCCGCTGTCCAAGGCGCTGGGCATCACTGCGCCGGTGGCCTGCGCGCCGGACATGAGCTTTATCGCCCAGGTCTTCTCGTCCCAATGCGACTGGCCCATCTCCATGCTGGGCTGGATCTACACCCTGTTCTTCATCTTCCTGGGCTGCTCGGCAGCGATCTGGGGCGGCTGGCTGGAACATGCCGGGCCGCGCAAGGCCGGTGTTGTCTCGGCGTTGTGCTGGTGCGGCGGCCTGCTGATCTCGGCGTTGGGTATCTATACCCACCAGATCTGGCTGATGTGGATCGGCTCCGGGGTCATCGGCGGTATCGGCCTGGGCCTGGGCTATATCTCGCCCGTATCGACCCTGATCAAGTGGTTCCCGGACAAGCGCGGCATGGCGACCGGCATGGCGATCATGGGCTTCGGCGGCGGCGCGATGGTCGGTGCACCGCTGGCGGCAGCACTGATGGGCCACTTCGCCTCGCCGACCAGCGTGGGCGTATGGCAGAGCTTCCTGGTGATGGCTGCGATCTACTTCGTGTTCATGATCGGCGGCGCCTTGTCCTATCGCGTTCCGCCGACCGGCTGGAAGCCTGAGGGCTGGACCGCACCGGCGAAAAAAGCCAGCAACGCGATGATCACGCACCGTCATGTGCATGTGAACGTAGCGTGGAAGACCCCGCAATTTCGTCTGGTATGGCTGGTGCTGTGCCTGAACGTGTCAGCCGGTATCGGTATCCTCGGCATGGCTTCGCCGCTGCTGCAGGAAGTGTTCGGCGGCAAATTGCTGGGGCTGGACGTACCGTTTGGTCAACTGGATGCCGGGCAACTTGCATCGATTGCTGCGATCGCGGCAGGCTTCACCGGCCTGTTGAGCCTGTTCAACATCGGTGGCCGGTTCTTCTGGGCGTCGTTCTCCGACTACCTGGGGCGCAAAAATACCTACTTTGTGTTCTTCGCCCTGGGCTTTGCCCTGTACGCGCTGATCCCGAACCTGGGGCACCTGGGCAACGTGGCACTCTTCGTCGCGGCGTTCTGCATCATCCTGTCGATGTACGGCGGTGGTTTTGCCACGGTCCCGGCTTACCTGGCCGACCTGTTCGGTACGCAAATGGTCGGCGCCATCCATGGTCGCCTGCTGACCGCCTGGGCCGCTGCCGGCGTATTGGGCCCGGTGCTGGTGAACTACCTGCGTGAATATCAGTTGAGCATCGGCGTTGAACGCGCTGCGGCCTACGACATCACCTTGTACATCCTCGCTGGCCTGCTGGTGCTGGGCTTTATCTGCAACCTGCTGGTGCGTCCGGTAGCCGACAAATACTTCATGACCGACGCCGAACTGGCCGCCGAGCAGGCGCTGGGCCATGACAAAGGCGCTGATGCCAGCACCGTGCTGGAGTGGAAAGCCTCCCCTGGCAGCAAGCCATTGGCGGTCGCCGCCTGGCTGGTGGTGGGCATTCCGTTGGCGTGGGGTGTGTGGGTGACGCTGCAGAAGACCGCAGTACTGTTCCACTAACACTGCAAAACCCTTGTGGGAGGGGGCTTGCCCCCGATGGCGGCGCATCAGTCAATGCATTGTTGACTGAACCACTGCTATCGGGGGCAAGCCCCCTCCCACATTGGTTATGCATGTACGCACATGTCTATCCCCGACACTCCATCAGTCTTATCCCCTTCGATGTTTCTGTTTAGCGCCCGCGCCCCTATAATGGCTGCCTTTTTCGCCCAATGATTTGCGGAGCTGGTGATGGTCGAACGTATGGCGTCCGTCGAGCGCGACACTCTGGAAACCCAGATCAAAGCCTCGATCAACCTGGATGGCACCGGAAAGGCCCGATTTGATATCGGTGTACCTTTTCTTGAGCACATGCTGGACCAGATCGCCCGTCATGGGCTGATCGACCTGGATATCGTCAGCAAGGGCGACCTGCATATCGACGACCACCACACGGTGGAAGACGTGGGCATCACCCTCGGCCAGGCCTTTGCCAAGGCCATCGGCGACAAAAAAGGCATCCGTCGCTACGGCCACGCCTATGTCCCGCTGGACGAAGCGCTGTCGCGCGTCGTCATCGACTTCTCCGGCCGCCCAGGCCTGCAGATGCACGTGCCCTACACCCGCGCCACCGTGGGTGGCTTTGACGTCGACCTGTTCCAGGAATTCTTCCAGGGTTTCGTCAACCACGCGTTGGTCAGCCTGCACATCGACAACCTGCGCGGCACCAACACCCACCACCAGATCGAAACCGTGTTCAAGGCTTTCGGCCGCGCGCTGCGTATGGCCGTGGAGCTGGATGAGCGCATGGCCGGGCAAATGCCTTCGACCAAGGGCGTTCTGTAATGCAGACGGTCGCGGTTATCGATTACGGCATGGGTAACCTGCACTCGGTGGCCAAGGCCCTCGAGCACGTGGGTGCCGGCAAGGTGCTGATCACCAGCGATGCCAATGTGATTCGTGAAGCCGACCGCGTGGTGTTTCCAGGCGTTGGCGCGATTCGCGATTGCATGGCCGAGATCCGTCGCCTGGGCTTTGACAGCCTGGTGCGCGAAGTCAGCCAGGACCGTCCGTTCCTCGGTATCTGCGTAGGCATGCAAGCCTTGCTCGACAGCAGTGAAGAGAACGGTGGTGTCGACTGCATCGGTCTGTTTCCCGGCCAGGTAAAGTTCTTCGGCAAAGACCTGCATGAAGACGGCGAGCACCTCAAGGTGCCGCACATGGGCTGGAACGAAGTGCGTCGCGCGGTGGATCACCCGCTGTGGCACGAAATTCCGGACATGGCGCGTTTCTACTTTGTGCACAGCTATTACATCGCCGCCGGTAACCCGCGCCAGGTGGTGGGGGGCGGGCACTACGGCGTCGACTTCGCCGCCGCGCTGGCCGACGGTTCGCGCTTTGCCGTGCAGTTTCACCCGGAGAAGAGCCATACCCATGGCCTGCAATTGCTGCAGAACTTCGCCGCGTGGGATGGTCGCTGGTAAATGGCCAAGAAGCCGAAGCCGCCAATCTTGAACCTTGCGCCCGAGCAGGAGCGTGAGGCTACCGACAAGATCAAGCGTTTCATGGAGGATCGCTTCGAACTCAAGCTGGGTTCGTTCGAAGTGGCCGAGATTCTTGAGCTGTTCACCACCGAAGTGGCGCCGCATTATTACAACAGGGCGATTTTCGACACGCAGACGCTCCTTAAGGAAAGGTTCGAAAGCATCGAAAGCGACTTGTGGTCGCTTGAGAAACCCTGATTTCCCAAGCATTGCTGAATATCGAATAAGGTTTGCCAGATGCTGATTATCCCCGCTATCGATCTCAAGGACGGCGCCTGCGTCCGTCTGCGCCAGGGCCGTATGGAAGATTCCACGGTGTTCTCCGATGACCCGGTGAGCATGGCCGCCAAATGGGTGGAGGGGGGCTGCCGTCGTCTGCATCTGGTGGACTTGAACGGCGCCTTCGAAGGCCAGCCGGTCAACGGCGAGGTGGTCACCGCGATCGCCCGACGCTACCCCAACCTGCCGATCCAGATCGGCGGTGGCATCCGCTCGCTGGAAACCATCGAGCATTACGTCAAGGCCGGCGTGAGCTACGTGATCATCGGCACCAAGGCCGTAAAAGACCCGGCCTTTGTCGCCGAAGCCTGCCGCGCATTCCCAGGCAAGGTTATCGTCGGCCTGGATGCCAAGGACGGTTTTGTCGCCACCGACGGTTGGGCTGAAATCAGCACTGTGCAGGTGATCGACCTGGCTAAACAGTTCGAAGCCGACGGTGTGGCCGCCATCGTTTATACCGACATCGCCAAAGACGGCATGATGCAGGGCTGCAACGTACCGTTCACCGCCGCGCTGGCCGCTGCGACGAAAATCCCGGTGATCGCCTCTGGCGGTATCCACAACCTGGGCGACATCAAGTCGCTGCTGGACGCCAAGGCGCCTGGCATCATCGGCGCCATCACCGGCCGTGCGATTTATGAGGGCACCCTGGACGTCGCCGAAGCCCAGGCTTACTGCGATGCCTACAACGGCTGAGGACTGACCATGGCGCTGGCCAAACGCATCATCCCTTGCCTGGACGTCGACAACGGTCGCGTGGTCAAGGGCGTCAAGTTCGAGAACATCCGTGATGCCGGCGACCCGGTGGAAATCGCCCGTCGCTACGATGAACAGGGCGCCGACGAAATTACCTTTCTCGACATCACCGCGAGCGTCGACGGCCGCGACACCACCTTGCACACCGTCGAGCGCATGGCCAGCCAGGTATTTATCCCGCTGACCGTGGGCGGCGGCGTGCGCACCGTGCAAGACATCCGCAACCTGCTCAATGCCGGCGCGGACAAGGTCTCGATCAACACCGCCGCCGTGTTCAACCCTGAATTTGTCGGCGAAGCCGCGCAGCACTTCGGCTCGCAATGCATCGTGGTCGCCATCGACGCCAAGAAAGTCTCGGGCCCTGGTGAAACTCCGCGCTGGGAGATCTTCACCCACGGCGGGCGCAAACCGACCGGGCTGGACGCGGTGGAGTGGGCGATGAAGATGGAAGCCCTCGGCGCCGGTGAAATCCTGCTGACCAGCATGGACCAGGACGGCATGAAAAACGGCTTTGACCTGGGCGTAACCCGCGCCATCAGCGATGCCCTGGGCATCCCCGTCATCGCCTCCGGCGGCGTCGGCAACCTGCAGCACTTGGCCGATGGCGTCATCGAAGGGCATGCCAGCGCGGTGCTGGCGGCGAGTATTTTCCACTTCGGCGAATACACCGTCCCCGAGGCCAAGGCCTACATGGCCGCACGCGGTATCGTCGTGCGCTAAACGCCGCTGGACAGCATGGCAGGCGCGCGGCACTCTCTGCGCTTGCCATGGATTCCGGTAGCCTTCATGTTCAAACACCTGCTGCTCGCCCTTGCCAGTTCCTCCATGCTCATGGCGGCTACGGTGCACGCCGACGAATCGTCTGACACCTCCCTGGTGCTGCTGACGGAAAATTTCCCGCCTTATAACATGGCGAAAAACGGCAAGAACTTCGCCAGGGACGAGAACATCGAAGGTATCGCCGTGGACATCATGCGCGAGACCTTCAAGCGTGCCGGCATTTCCTACAACCTCACCCTGCGTTTCCCCTGGGAGCGAATCTACAAACTCGCCCTGGAAAAGCCTGGCTATGGTGTGTTCGTCATGGCGCGTTTGCCGGACCGTGAAGCCTTGTTCAAATGGGTCGGCCCCATCGGTCCGGACGATTGGGTGCTGTTGGCCAAGGCTGACAGCAAGATCGAGTTGGAAGGCCTGGACCAGGCGCGCCGCTACAGGATTGGCGCCTACAAAGGCGATGCCATTGCCCAGAGCCTGGACAAGCAGGGGCTCAAGCCGGTTGTCGCCTTGCGAGACCAGGACAATGCGCAAAAGCTCATGGAGGGCCAGATCGACCTGTGGGCCACCGGCGACCCTGCTGGCCGTTACCTGGCGCGCCAGGTGGGGGTGAACGGGCTCAAGACGGTACTGCGTTTCAACAGTGCGCAGCTTTACCTGGCGTTGAACAAGGATGTGCCGGATGACGTAGTTAACAAGCTCCAGGCTGCGCTGGATGAGTTACGCAAAGAAGGCCGTATCGACCAGATCATGACCAACTATTTGTAGGAGCGAGCTTGCTCGCGAAAGACGTCAACGATAACGCGAGCATCCTGGATATGCGCGGCGTTCTCAGGTTTTTCGCGAGCGAGCTCGCTCCTACAGGTTGGGGAGATCGTCAGCGGTAAATGCCGTCTTTGCCGTGCCCGGCCATGGCCCGATTACTGCGCACGCTGATCATCAACTTGATATCGATCCACTCCACACCCTGCGCCTTGAGCTTGGGCAATTCGCGCTCCAGCACCGCCAGGGTCTGAGGGTAAGGGTGCCCGATCATCACCGCCGAGCCCTGTTTATGCGCCAGCTTGATCGCGGTTTGCAGCTGCGTGGTGATCGCCGCCTCGGTGCGTTCGTCATCCAGGAACACATCCCGCGAAACATGCGCCAGTCCAATCTTCTGCGCCTCGGCGGCGGCGACAGTCTGTGCGCTGGTGCGGCTGTCCACAAAGAACTTGTGGCGCCGCTGCAGCTCGCCCATTAACCACGCCATTGCCTGCGGCTGCGCCGTCATGCGGCTGCCCATATGGTTATTGATGCCGGCGGTGTAGGGCACGGCCGCGAAGGCGGCGTCCAGGCGCTTGGCCAGTTCTTCGATCGACAGCTCGGGGTGCCAGGCAAACGGACCGGTGGCCGGGTCCATGGGCATATGCAGGATGACGATCTTGCCGGCCTTGTGGGCCTCGCGGGCGAATTGGGCGGCGTGAGGGGTGTCAGGCATGATCGCGGTGGTGACCGGCCCGGGCAGGGCCAGCACGCGACGATCCCTGGGCAGGTTCTGCCCGAGGTCGTCGATGATCAGGGTGAGATAGGCTTTGTGCGGCTCGCCGACCGGCGTCGCTTGCGCGAATCCGGCCAGGCTGCACAGCACAGCGATAATCAGCGCAACACGCATATCAACGGCTGCGCGTGATGCTCAGGCCCTTGAGCAGGCTCAGCGCCTGGGCCAACTGGTAATCGTCGTCCTGCGGCATCGGTTTGGCTTTGGCGCCGCTGCCGGTCGGCTGGTCAGCGCCGCCGTTGCCATTGCCCAGGTGGCCTTGCAGGTCCGCCTCTTTGTAGTACTCGCTGTCGATCTCGTTGGTGATCTTGGCCTTGCGCACTTCGATGTCCGGCACGATGCCCTGGGCCTGGATCGAGCGACCATTGGGCGTGTAGTACAGCGCCGTGGTGATCTTCAGCGCACGCTCGTTATTGAGCGGCAATACGGTTTGCACCGAGCCTTTACCGAAGGTCGTGGTGCCCATCAGCACGCCGCGCTTCTGGTCCTGCAGGGCGCCGGCGACGATCTCCGAGGCCGAGGCGCTGCCGCCGTTGATCAGCACGGCCAGCGGCACGTTCTCGCTCAGATCGTTGCCGGTGGCCGAGAAGCGCAGCTCGGAATTGGCGATGCGGCCCTTGGTGTAGACGATCAGGCCCTTGGTGATGAAGTGGTCGACCACTTCCACCGCAGACTGCAACACACCGCCCGGGTTGTTACGCAGGTCGAGCACGATGCCGTTGAGCTTCTTGCCGTTGTCCTTGCGCAGCTTGGCCAGGGCCTTGGCCACTTCGTCGCCGGTCTTGACCTGGAACTGGGTGATGCGGATGTAGCCGTAGCCCGACTCCAGCAACTGGCTCTTCACGCTCTTGACCACGATGGTGGAGCGGGTCAGGGTCACGTCGAACGGATTGCCGCCGTCGCGCACCAGGGTCAGGGTGATTTTCTGGCCGATCTTGCCGCGCATCTTGTCGACGGCTTCGGTCATGGTCTGGCCGCGGGTTGGCTGGCCGTTGATCTTGACGATAAAGTCACCCGCCTGGATGCCGGCCTTGGATGCCGGGGTGTCGTCGATGGGCGAGACCACCTTGATGTTGCCGTCTTCGGAACCGACCTCAATGCCCAGGCCACCAAATTCACCGCTGGTGCTTTCCTGCAGTTCAGCGAAGTCTTCCGGGCCCAGGTAGGCCGAATGCGGGTCGAGGTTGCTGAGCATGCCCTTGATGGCGTTTTCCAGCAGGGTCTTGTCGTCTACGGGTTCGACATAGGCTGCCTTGATCCGGTCCATGACCTCGGCAAAGGTGCGCAGCTCGTCCAGCGGCAACGGCGCCTTGGTGGTCGCAGCGGTCGCGGCGGGAACAGCCTGGTCGGCAAAAGCCAGAGGCGCGCCGATCACCAGGGCGATCGTCAGGGCCAGCGAAGTGAGGCGGGACAAATGCAGCATGTCGAACGAACTCCTAATGTAGATGAGACCCTATCCTTGGGATCTGCACCATTGTGCAGGGTCGCTCGGGCGGCCCTGCTGACGAATAGCGAAGTACAGCGCCGGGGTGTCCTGGCCACCACTGTTACCGACAGTGGAGATGGATTCACCGGCTTTTACCACATCACCTGCCGACTTGAGTAACGTCTGATTGTGGCCGTAAAGGCTCAAATAGCCATTACCGTGGTCAAGAATCACCAGCAGGCCGGCCCCGCGCAGCCAATCGGCAAACACCACGCGCCCGCCGTGGACGGCGTGGACCTGGCTGCCTGCAGAGGCGCTGATCATCACACCATCCCATTTGGCACGGGTGTCATCGCCACGGGTTTCGCCGAAGCGTGCCAACAGTCGACCATCAACCGGCCATGGAAGTTTGCCGCGCGCTGCAGCAAAAGGCCCGCCGAACGACTCGCCGCTGCTGGAAACCAGTGGGCCAGGCGCTGCGTGCGCCGGTTTGCGCGGGGCCGGCGCATCGGTAGTGGCTGCCAGTTCGGCCTCACGCTGGCGCTTTTTTTCAGCTTCCTGCTGGGCGATCAGCGCTTTTTGCCGCGCCTCCTCGGCCTCGCGTGCCTGGCGCGCCAGGGTTTCTTCGATAGTCTTGAGCACTTTGGCCAGGTCGGCCTGGTCCTGCTCGCGTGCCTGGAGCTTGGCGTCGCGGGCTTTTACGTCATTGTTGAGCTTGGCCAGGGCTTGCTGGCGTTCCTTGCGGACCTTGTCCAGCTCGTTGCGTTGGGTGTCGAGCGCAGTCTTCTGGTCGAGCAGTTGGGCCTGCTGATCATTGATCTCCTGCTCGACATTGGCCAACTGGCGCAGCGTTTCGTTAAAGCCCTTCAACTGCGCCAGGCGCGCCTGGCTCAGGTAATCGTAATAGGTGAGGGTGCGGGCGAACTTTTCCGGGTTCTGCTGGTTGAGCAGCAGCTTGAGATATTCCTGGCGGCCGCTCTGGTAGGCGGCGCGGGCCTGGATCGCGATCAGGCGTTGCTGTTCAACGCGTGCGCTCTGGAGTTTTTTTTTCTCAGCGTCGAGTCGCTCCAGTTCCGACTCGCTCTTCTTTAATTCTTTTTGCAGCTCCTGGACCTGCTTCTCCAGCTTGCCCATTTCGGTTTCCGTGCCGCGCAGGTCTTTCTGCACCCCGGATTTTTCTTCCTGGAGCTTGCCGAGCAGTTTTTTCAGCTCGGTAATGTCCTGACGCGTAGCGTCCAACTGTTGTTGGGTTTGTGCACGCTCATCGGCAAATGCCGGTTGGAGCAGGCAGACAAGAGCGAGGGTAATCAAGGCGCGAAGCATAGAGGCGGGCGACACCAGGGGAAAGGGACGCTCTAGTATGCCCGCCAAGCGCCGCAAAAAAAACGTCCAATTGGGGCGGGCGGGCAAGATAGGTGCCGAGTGGTGGTGGTATGGCAAAAAGATATCTTCCAAACACCGAAGGGCCAATGTGGGAGGGGGCTTGCCCCCGATAGCAGTGGACCAGTCACATAAGTGTTGACTGACACTCCGTCATCGGGGGCAAGCCCCCTCCCACATTGGATCTACAGTGTTGTTTAGATCAGACCAGGATTGAGGTCCCGGTCATTTCCTTCGGCTTTTCCAGCCCCATCAGCATCAGCATGGTCGGCGCCACATCCGCCAGTACGCCGCCGTTACGCACTTTGAAATCGCGCTTGCCGACGTAGATGAACGGCACCGGCTCGGTGGTGTGGGCTGTGTGGGCCTGGCCGGTGGACTCGTCGGACATCTGCTCGCAGTTGCCGTGGTCGGCGGTGATCAGCGCTTCGCCACCGACGCTGTCCAGGGCGTCGACGATGCGGCCCACGCACAGGTCCAGGCATTCCACGGCCTTAGTGGCAGCTTCCAGGTTGCCGCTGTGGCCGACCATGTCGCCGTTGGCGTAGTTGACCACGATGACGTCATAACGCTGATGCTCGATGGCGTCGACGATCTTGTCGGTGACTTCCGGTGCGCTCATTTCCGGCTGCAGGTCGTAGGTGGCGACTTTTGGCGATGGGATCAGGATGCGCTCTTCGCCAGGGAACGGTTCTTCACGTCCGCCGGAGAAGAAGAAGGTCACGTGGGCATATTTTTCGGTTTCGGCGATGCGCAGTTGAGTCTTGCCGTTTTTCGCCAGGTAATCACCCAGCACGTTTTCCAGGCTGCCCGGCGCAAAAGCCGACGGGGCCGGGATGTTGGCGGCGTATTGGGTGAGCATGACGAACTCGACTTTCGGCTGGCGTGCGCGTTCGAAGTCTTTGAAACCGTCGTCGACAAACACATGGCTCAGCTCACGGGCACGGTCGGCGCGGAAGTTCATGAACACCATGGCGTCGCCGTCTTCGACTTTCACCGGCTCGCCGATGGTGGTGGCCTTGACGAATTCATCGCTCTCGCCACGGGCGTAGGCGGCTTCCAGGCCTTGCTGGGCGGTGGCGGCGTTGAATTCGGCCTGGCCATCGACGATCAGGTTGTAGGCCTGGGCCACGCGGTCCCAGCGGTTGTCGCGGTCCATGGCAAAGTAACGGCCTACCAGACTGGCGATGCGGCCTTTGCCCAGGGCGGCGAAGGTGGCGTCCAGCAGTTCGATGGACGACTGCGCGCTTTTGGGCGGGGTGTCGCGACCGTCAAGGAAGGCATGCAGGTAGATCTTGTCGGCGCCGCGCTTGAAGGCCAGTTCGGCCATGGCGATCAGGTGGTCCTGATGGCTGTGTACGCCGCCATCGGAGAGCAGACCCATGAAGTGCACCGCCTTGCCAGCGGCGACGGCTTTGTCCACCGCTGCGCAGATGGTCGGGTTTTCGAAGAACTCGCCATCGCGGATCGCTTTGGTCACGCGGGTGAAGTCTTGATAGACCACTCGTCCGGCGCCGAGATTCATGTGACCGACTTCCGAGTTGCCCATCTGGCCGTCCGGCAGGCCCACGTCCATGCCGGAGCCTGAGATCAAACCGTTGGGCACGGTGGCGGTGAGACGGTCCAGCACAGGCTTGCGGGCGGCGTACACCGCGTTGTCGTGGTGGCTTTCACTGTGTCCGAAGCCATCGAGAATTATCAGGACCAAAGGTTTAGGCGTGGTAGTCATAGATCCTCTCGCGGCGGTAATAAAGGAAGGCAATGGAAAAGTGAGTGGCAGTTTAAAGCGAAGTTCCAACCGCGTCACCGCTTTACGGGGGTTGGCCGCCCCCGACGGCTGTGTATACTTACCGCCATTTTAACGCCCTGGAACCTCCTTGATGGTTGATCACCTGATTGCATTTGCCACTGCCCACTATCTGCTCGTGGGTGCCTTCGTCATCCTGCTGGCGCTGCTGATCGCTCACGAATTGAGCCGTGGTGGCCGCAGCCTGAGCACATCGGAGCTGACCGCCCTGGTCAACAAGGATGAGGCCGTTGTCGTGGATATTCGCCCGGCCAAGGATTTCGCCGCCGGCCACATCGTCGGCGCCCTGAACATTCCCCAGGACAAGCTGATCGCGCGCTTGGCCGAACTGGAGAAATACAAGGCCAAGACCATTATCCTGGTCGACGCCCAAGGCCAGCACTCCGGCACGCATGCCCGCGAGATGCTCAAGTCCGGCTTTACCGCCGCCAAGCTGTCCGGTGGTATCAGCAGCTGGCGTGGCGATAACCTGCCGTTGGTGAAGTGATATGAGCCAGGTTGTCGTGTATTCCAGCGATTATTGCCCTTATTGCATTCGAGCCAAGCAGTTGCTCCAGAGCAAGAAGGTCGCCTTCGAAGAAATCAAGGTCGACGGCAAGCCTCAAGTGCGCGCCGAAATGACCCAGAAGGCTGGCCGCACGTCGGTCCCGCAGATCTGGATCGGCAGCCGGCATATCGGTGGTTGCGATGACCTGTTCGCTTTGGAGCGCGCCGGTAAACTCGATGCGCTGCTGTCCGCCTAACCCCTAAAAGACCCCAAGATAAAGAAGGATCTGCGATGACTGATCAACCGAACACCGAAGCAGCGCAAGACCAAGGCCCACAGTTTTCGCTGCAGCGCATCTACGTGCGTGACCTGTCGTTCGAAGCGCCGAAAAGCCCGGCCATCTTCCGCCAGGAATGGACCCCAAGCGTCGCGCTGGACCTGAACACCCGCCAGAAAGCCCTGGAAGGTGACTTCCACGAAGTCGTGCTGACCCTGTCGGTCACCGTCAAGAACGGCGAAGAAGTGGCCTTCATCGCTGAAGTGCAACAGGCGGGTATCTTCCTGATCCAGGGCCTGGACGAAGCGTCCATGAGCCACACCCTGGGCGCGTTCTGCCCGAACATCCTGTTCCCGTACGCCCGTGAGACCCTGGACAGCCTGGTCACCCGTGGCTCGTTCCCGGCGTTGATGCTGGCACCGGTGAACTTCGATGCCCTGTACGCCCAGGAGCTGCAGCGCATGCAACAGGAAGGCTCGTCGACGGTTCAATAAGTCGACGCGGTAAAAAAAATGTGGGAGGGGGCTTGCCCCCGATAGCGGTGTATCAGCCAGCATATCTGTAGCTGACCCACCGAAATCGGGGGCAAGCCCCCTCCCACATTTGCTATGCGGTGTTACTTGAAACCGAGTTGGCGCCAGCCTTCGTAGACGGCCACGGCGACGGTGTTGGACAGGTTCAGGCTGCGGCAGCCCTCGCGCATCGGCAAGCGCAGGCGGTGGCCATCAGGCAGGGCGTCAAGCACGTCGGCCGGCAGGCCGCGGCTCTCCGGGCCAAACAGAAACGCGTCGCCCTCGGCAAAGCTGGCATCATGAAACGGTCGCGAGCCCTTGGTGGTGAACGCGAACACACGTGGCTGGCCCAGGCTTTCCAGGCAGCTGGCCAGGTCGGCATGGCGCTGGAGGGTGGCGTACTCGTGGTAATCCAGCCCGGCGCGGCGCAGGCGTTTATCGTCCATGTCGAAGCCCAGCGGTTCGATCAAATGCAGGTGGCAGCCACTGTTGGCGCACAGCCTGATAACGTTGCCGGTATTCGGCGGAATTTCTGGTTGAAAAAGGATGACGTGAAACATGCACGGCTCCGAAGGCAAAGATGCGCTGCATTCTACCCCTGAAGACGATCCAAGGCCGAAGCTATTGCCCAGGGTACTCGGCTCGCTGGCGATTGTCGGCCTGATGGTGGGCTTGATGATTGGGCGCCTGACCACCCCGGAACCGGTCGAGCTGCAACAGATAGAACCTGTGGCGGACGGTCTGCTGGTGTGGTTCAACCGCGAGCCCAAGCTGCACGGCGAACATATCGACGGCGCCGTGGCGCTGTTGTTCGACGCACAGGGCAAGGCTGCCAATGGGCAACTGAAGGTCAATGACAAGGACGTGAACTGGCGCGTGCGCAAGACCGACGGCGGTTTGCTGCTCAACCTGGTGGCGGCGCGGCCATTGCGTGGGGAGTGGAACGGCCAGGAGGTGGATGACCGCTGGCGGCTGGAGATCCTTCTCCAGGAGCAATAAAAGAGGGAGTTCCCGGCCTGCCTGTACCAGGGCTCCCAAAACGGGGTGAAGCCAGAGGCTTCGGTGTTAAAGAGGGGATTCTCGGCCTGCCTGTACCAAGGTCCCCGAAACTGGGTAGTACCAGGGTTATAGCAGGGCGCGTGCCAAAGTTTGCAATTGGCGCGGTAAATGATTGCAAGAAAGCGCAAAGCCCCGGGATCCGGGGCTTTGGTGGTTTCAGCGTTCAAGAATTTTTTAGCGATAGCGATCTTTCAGGTCTCAAGTCAGTGCCCAATGCCGGTTCATGGTGCATTGAAGCAGTGCACAACCTTCAAATCTTGTGACGATCCAAATGTGGGAGGGGGCTTGCCCCCGATAGCGGTGTATCAGCCAGCCTATCTGTGGCTGACCCACCGCAATCGGGGGCAAGCCCCCTCCCACATTGGATTTTCAGTGGAGCAGAGAGCGGTGATCAGGCGTCGTCGCTGTCGTCGTCATCTGCGCCATCCACCTTCATCCCCAGTTCCTTGATCTTGCGCGTCAGGGTATTGCGGCCCCAACCCAGCAGCACAGCGGCATCGCGGCGGCGGCCGGCGGTGTGCTTGAGCGCGGTCTCGATCATGATTCGCTCGAACGCCGGCACGGCGCTGTCGAGCAGGTTCGACTGGCCGCGTGCCAGGGCCTGGTCGGCCCATTGGCGCAGCGCCTGTTCCCAGTTGGTCACCGGGGCCGAGTCCTGCGGCAGGCTCAACAGCTCCGGCGGCAGGTCGCTGATGTGCACTTCGCGCCCGGACGCCATTACCGTGATCCAGCGGCAGGTGTTCTCCAGCTGGCGTACGTTGCCAGGCCATGGCAGGTTTTTCAGGTATTCCTCGGTCTCGCTTTTGAGCAGCTTCGGCTCCACGGCCAGTTCCAGGGCGGCGCGGCTGAGGAAGTGGCGGGCGAGGGTGGGGATGTCTTCGCGGCGGTCCGACATGCGCGGGATGTGGATGCGGATCACGTTGAGGCGGTGGAACAAGTCTTCACGGAACTTGCCGGCGTGCACCAGGGTTTCCAGGTTCTGGTGGGTGGCCGCGATGATGCGTACATCCACCTTGACCGGCGTGTGCCCGCCCACCCGATAGAACTCGCCGTCGGCCAGCACGCGCAGCAGGCGGGTTTGGGTATCGGCCGGCATGTCGCCGATTTCATCGAGGAACAGGGTGCCGCCGTCGGCCTGTTCAAAACGTCCACGGCGCAGATTGGCCGCGCCGGTGAACGCGCCTTTTTCATGGCCGAACAGCTCGGACTCCATCAAGTCCTTCGGGATTGCGGCCATGTTCAGTGCAATGAACGGCGAGGCTGCCCGAGGGCTGTGACGGTGCAGGGCGTGGGCCACCAGCTCTTTACCGGTGCCCGATTCGCCGTTGATCAGCACGGTGATGTTGGAGTGACTCAAGCGCCCGATGGCGCGAAACACTTCCTGCATCGCCGGCGCTTCACCGATGATTTCCGGGGTGCGGGTCAGGGCCGGCGGGGCTTCCTGGTTCTGTTGCTCCTGGGCGTGCTGGTTGGCGCGCTTGACCAGCGCCACCGCCTCGTCCACATCGAACGGCTTGGGCAGGTACTCAAAGGCGCCGCCCTGGTAGGACGCGACAGCGCTGTCCAGGTCCGAGTGCGCGGTCATGATGATCACTGGCAGGCGCGGGTGCTGCTCGCGAATGCGCGCCAGCAAGTCCAGGCCGCTGGCGCCGGGCATGCGGATATCGGAGATGATCACGTCCGGCTGCTGGCGAGCCAGGCGGCTCATCACGCCGTCGGCGCTGTCGAAGCTCTGGGTGGTCATGCCTTCCTGTTGCAAGGCTTTCTCCAGGACCCAGCGGATAGAACGGTCGTCATCGACGATCCAGACAGTTTCACTACGGCTCATGTCGTGGGGGCTCCTTGTTCCAATGGCAGGAAGATCGAGAACGTGGTGTGGCCGGGATGGCTCTCACATTCGATCAGGCCCTGGTGCTGGCTGATGATGTTCTGGGTAATGGCCAGGCCCAGCCCGGTACCGTCCGGGCGGCCGCTGACCATGGGGAAGAAGATGGTTTCCTGCAGTTCGGCCGGAATGCCCGGGCCGTTGTCGATGATCTCGACCTTGGTCACCAGGCGATGGCGTACATGGCCAATGGTGAACTGGCGCAGCGCGCGGGTGCGCAGGCTGATGCGGCCCAGGCGCAACTCGTTCTGGCTGCTGATGGCCTGCATGGCGTTGCGCACGATGTTGAGTACTGCCTGGATCATTTGCTCGCGGTCGATCAAGACATCGGGAATGCTCGGGTCGTAGTCGCGCACCAGGGTGATGCAGCCCTGGCTTTCGGCGTCGACCAGTTGGCAGACGCGCTCCAGCACTTCGTGCACGTTGGTCATGGCCAGGGACGGCAGCTTGTTGGAGCCGAGCATGCGGTCCACCAGGTTACGCAGGCGGTCGGCCTCTTCGATGATGACGTTGGTGTAGTCCTTGAGATGCTCCTCCGGCAGCTCGCGGGCGAGCAACTGCGCCGCGCCGCGAATGCCGCCCAGGGGGTTCTTGATCTCATGGGCCAGGCCGCGCACCAGCATCTTGCTGGTTTCCTGCTTGGACAGCTGCGCCTCTTCCTTGGTGATGCGCAGCAGGCGGTCGCGAGGATGCACTTCGAGCAGCAGCAGGGTGGCGCCATTGCTCAGGATTGGTGTCACCGCGTAGTCGACGGTCAGCGTCTGCCCGGTCAGGGCGGTGAGCATTGCTTCGCGCTTGGTGAACGGGTGCGCCTGCTCCACGGCCTGGCGCAACGAGCTCAGGGCCTCGGCGGACTCGGTGAACAATTCGCTGATGAACTGCCCATGGCTGCGCTGGCCGCTGATGGCCAGGAGCATCTCCGCCGCCGGGTTCATGTACTCAAGGCGCAAGTCGGCATTGAGCAGGATGGTCGCGGTGGTCAGGTTGTCGAGTAACAAACGGTGCAGTGCATCGCTGATGGTCATCGGGACCTCTTTTGGAGCAAGGCGCAGGCTTGAGGCACACGCTGATACAAGGAAAATGCAAAAACCAAACCAAGGCTCCGAAAAGAAGCGTTAAACCCGTGAAATAGGCGGTTCAGGCGCGAAACTGTGGCGTTCTGCCAGTCTGCTCGGGAAGAATCGAACCAAAATGGGCTGGGGCAGCGGTAGGGGTGCAACCTATCGCACCAATATAGTGCGGTTTTGTGAAAGTTGTTCAGGAAGCTGCCAGAGATGGCCCTGAATGCATACAGGCCAAGTGTGGGAGGGGGCTTGCCCCCGATGGCGGTGGGTCAGTCACATAAATGTCCACTGACACTCCGCCATCGGGGGCAAGCCCCCTCCCACATTTTTAATTGGGTTTACAGGGCTAGCCTTTGTATAGGCACAGCTCGGCGGTGGCGCGGATCATCGCCAGTTGGCGCAGCGGATCGTTCAACGGTTCATGCACCGCCGCGGCCAGCCACTGCGGGCACTGCGGGTCGGTACGCTGCGGGGTGAAGTCCGCCAGTTGTTGCAGCAGGCGTTTTTGCAATTCATCCAGCCGCGGGCGAATCTGCTTGACCAGGTCCGGGCGCGGATCGTCCGGCGCCTTGCCTTGGAACTGCCAGTCGGACAGGTGGGTGTATTGCACCAGTTTGTTCGCCTCGATCTGCGCTGAGAAAAACTGCTCGGCGGCGGCGGGGTCCAGTTTGTAGCTCGGGGCTTGGGCGACGACGCTGGCGATCACTTCCTGCTCGCGTTTTTTGTCTTCAACGGGCTTGTGGCTGTCCCATTTGCTCAAGGCCACCTGGTCGGCGATCTCCAGGCGTTCAGCGATGCTGTTGAGCAACGGCTCAAGCGTGGGAGGCGCGGCGCTGGCACTGGCGCTGACAAATAACAGAGCGAACACAAATCGACGTTTCAAAGGAAATCCCCTGTAGGAGCGAGCTTGCTCGCGAAGGTCGTTAACGATAACGCGTAAATGTTGAAGAAATGTGGTGTCCTGGCGTTTTTCGCGAGCAAGCTCGCTCCTACAGTGGCTGTGTAGGGCGTCAGGCGCAGGCTACCTTAGCTTGCGCGGTTGCCTACAGGTGAGCCAGAATCCGCCGGCTTGTACGGCTGGCTTGTCGTCTCTAAGGTTACTCGGTCGCTGCTCATCAGCGATCAGGTTTAGTAGCCTGAGGTCAAGTTAAGCGTGTACCGCACCGTTCTTTATGGCGGCTGTGTGCAGGGCATCTTCGGGTGCGCCGGTTTTTGCTTAACTTCCCCGGTCTACTAACCTGCGCCCAGCTGCCACCCAATCGTTTAGTAGCGAGTCGATGGCGGCCTCATTCGAGGAAGTTAAGACATGTTCAAGCCAACCCCAAATCCACCCCCATCCGTCTTCACCATCGCCGCCGATATCGACGACGAAGCCCTGATGATCAACAGCTTCGAAACCTTCTCCTCGGTCAGTACCTTGTTGCTGGACCTTTGCGAAGACCTGGATGGCAAGCACCGCGATATCGCACTGGCCATTCACCAATTGAGCGCCATGGGGACGCTGATGGTCAGCCGTATGCTCGACCGCCAAGCGGCCATCTGACAATCCACAGGCAAAAAAAGACCTCCCGAAGGAGGTCTTTATCATCACGCTACGTCAAGCAGCGCTACCGGATCAGCAGCTGTAGTACAGCTCGTATTCCAGTGGGTGTACGAAGGTGCGAACCTTGATTTCTTCTTCGCTCTTGAGCTCGATGTAGGCATCGATGAAGTCGTCGCTGAACACGCCGCCCTTGGTCAGGAACGCACGGCCCTTGTCCAGTTCTTCCAGGGCTTCTTTCAGGCTGCCGCACACTTGTGGGATCTCTTTGGCCTCTTCAGGCGGCAGGTCATACAAGTTTTTGTCGGCGGCGTCGCCAGGGTGGATCTTGTTCTGGATACCGTCCAGGCCGGCCATGACCAGCGCAGCGAAGGCCAGGTACGGGTTGGCTGCCGGGTCCGGGAAGCGGGCTTCGATACGGCGAGCGCGCGGGCTGGACACGTAAGGAATACGGATCGAGGCGGAACGGTTGCGGGCCGAGTAGGCCAGCATTACCGGCGCTTCGAAACCTGGGACCAGACGCTTGTAGGAGTTGGTCGACGGGTTGGTGAAGCCGTTCAGGGCCTTGCCGTGCTTGATGATGCCGCCGATGAAGTACAGGGCGGTGTCGGACAGGCCGGCATAACCTTCGCCGGCGAAGGTGTTCTTGCCTTCTTTGGCGATGGACAGGTGAACGTGCATACCCGAACCGTTATCGCCGTACAGCGGCTTGGGCATGAAGGTAGCGGTACGGCCGTAGGCATCCGCCACGTTGTGTACGCAGTACTTCAGGGTCTGGACTTCGTCAGCCTTGGCGACCAGGGTGTTGAACTTCACACCGATTTCGTTCTGGCCGGCAGTCGCCACTTCGTGGTGGTGAACTTCGATGACCAGGCCCATCTCTTCCATGGCGTTGCACATGGAGGTACGGATTTCGTGGTCGTGGTCGAACGGCGGAACCGGGAAGTAGCCGCCCTTGATACCTGGACGGTGGCCTTTGTTGCCGCCTTCCACGTCCTGGTCGGACATCCACGAACCTTGTTCGGAGAAAATCTTGAACATCGAACCGGAGATGTCGGACTTGAACTTGACCGAATCAAAGATGAAGAATTCCGGCTCCGGGCCTACGAATACGGTGTCGCCGATACCGGTCGACTTCAGGTATTCCTCGGCACGCTTGGCGATCGCACGTGGATCGCGGTCGTAGCCTTGCATGGTCGAAGGCTCGATCACGTCGCAGACGATGATCAGGGTTGGGTCTTCGGTGAACGGGTCGAGGACGGCCGTGCTGTCGTCCGGCATCAGGATCATGTCGGAGGCTTCGATGCCTTTCCAGCCGGCGATGGAGGAACCGTCGAACATCTTGCCTTCTTCGAAGAAAGCATCATCCAGCGCGTCGCGAGCCGGCATGGTCACGTGGTGCTGAGTACCTTTGGTGTCCGTGAAGCGCAGATCAATCCATTTAACGTCATGATCTTTGATGAGTTGAACCGACTTCGACATGGTGTCCTCCGGGTGGCTTCGGGCTTGGTAGTGGAGTTAGCCCTTAGAATTTGGGTGATGCCGGCGCGGATACTCCGCCAAGGCAACCTGCCTCACAAGAGAGCAAATTGCATGCCAGTGCGCCAACATGGTCTTTTTGCTTCAAAATGGCCCCTATAACGGTGCAAACGGCCAATGGGCGATAAATGACGCACTGCAATGTAGCGTTATTGGGTGAAAATGACCTGTTTTGGTGCGCTGTACATGCGATGCATATTAACTGGTTAAACCTTGAGCGATTTCCGCTATAATCCGCGCCCCCCTTTTTCAGCAGGCCCGGCGCGCGCTGTTTCCATGAAATTAATCGTAAAAGTCTTCCCCGAGATCACCATCAAGAGCCGACCGGTACGGATGCGTTTCATCCGTCAGTTGGCCAAGAACATCCGTGCCGTGCTCCGCGATCTGGACCCGGCTGTGGTGGTGAACGGCGTGTGGGACAATCTCGAGCTGGAAACCCGCCTGACCGACGCCAAAGCCTTGAAGGACATGACCGAGCGCCTGAGCTGCATGCCGGGCATCGCGCATTTCCTGCAAGTGGACGAGTACCCGCTGGGCGACTTCGACGACATCACCGAGAAGTGCAGGCTGCACTTTGGTGATGAGCTTGCCGGCAAGATTTTTTCGGTGCGTTGCAAGCGCGCCGGCAAGCATCCGTTCAGCTCCATGGATGTGGAGAAATACGTCGGCAGCAAGCTGCGTCGCGAGTGCGGTGCGGCCGGAATCTCCCTCAAAGCGCCGCAAATCGAAGTGCGCATGGAAATTCGCGACCAACGGTTGTTTGTGATCCACAGCCAGCACGACAGCATCGGCGGCTACCCGCTGGGCGCCCTGGAACAGACCCTGGTGTTGATGTCCGGCGGTTTCGATTCCACGGTCGCGGCCTACCAGATCATGCGGCGCGGCCTGATGAGCCACTTCTGCTTCTTTAACCTGGGCGGTCGTGCACACGAATTGGGCGTGATGGAAGTGGCGCACTTTATCTGGAAGAAGTACGGCAGCTCCCAGCGCGTGCTATTTGTAAGCGTGCCGTTCGAAGAAGTGCTGGGCGAAATTCTCGGCAAAGTCGATAACAGTCATATGGGCGTAGTTTTGAAGCGTATGATGTTGCGCGCCGCGTCCCGGATCGCCGACCAGTTGCAGATCGATGCGCTGGTGACCGGTGAAGCGATCTCCCAGGTATCCAGCCAGACGTTGCCGAACCTGTCGTTGATCGACTGCGTGACCGAGAAGCTGGTGCTGCGCCCGCTGATCGCCAGCCACAAGCAGGACATCATCGACCTGGCAGAAGAAATCGGCACCGCCGACTTTGCCAAGCATATGCCCGAGTATTGCGGGGTCATTTCGGTGAACCCCAAGACCCACGCCAAGCGCAACCGCGTGGAGTATGAAGAACAACAGTTCGACATGGCGATTCTGGAGCGTGCGCTCGAGAACGCCAAACTGGTCCCGATCGATCGCGTCATCGACGAGCTGGGCCAGGATGTGCAGATCGAAGAAGTCAGCGAAGCCCTGGCCGGCCAGATCATCGTCGACATCCGTCACCCGGATGCCGCCGAAGACGAGCCCCTGGAGATTCCTGGCATCGACGTACAAACGCTGCCGTTTTATGCATTGAACGCGCGTTTCAAGGAACTGGATGACAGCCGTCAGTACCTGCTGTATTGCGACAAAGGCGTGATGAGTCGCCTGCATGCCCACCATTTGCTCAGTGAGGGGCATGCCAATGTGCGCGTTTATCGACCGAGCTAAGAGCCCGGGGCTGTTTGCCTGTGGCCTGCGTCACCGGCCCCCCGACTCTGCCGTCAAGCTGTAACGGCAAGGCCTGACTCTACTGTTAATCGCTGCCACGACCTGTCAGCACACCGAATCCTCTGATCGAGATACACAAGTGATCGAAAATCTACGTAACATCGCCATCATTGCTCACGTTGACCATGGTAAAACCACCCTGGTAGACAAACTCCTGCGTCAATCCGGCACCCTGGAGCGCAACGAGCTCAACGACGAGCGCGTGATGGACTCCAACGACCAGGAAAAAGAGCGCGGTATTACCATCCTGGCGAAAAACACCGCCATCAACTGGAACGGCTACCACATCAACATCGTGGACACCCCGGGCCACGCCGACTTCGGCGGCGAAGTTGAACGCGTAATGTCGATGGTTGACTCCGTTCTGCTGCTGGTTGACGCTCAAGACGGCCCTATGCCGCAAACCCGTTTCGTGACCAAGAAGGCGTTCGAAGCCGGCCTGCGTCCGATCGTGTGCATCAACAAGGTTGACCGTCCAGGCGCGCGTCCGGACTGGGTTCTGGACCAGATCTTCGACCTGTTCGACAACCTCGGTGCTACCGAAGAGCAACTGGATTTCCAGGTTATCTACGCCTCGGCCCTGAACGGCATTGCCGGTCTGGAACACACCGCCATGGCCGAAGACATGACCCCGCTGTACCAGGCGATTGTTGACCACGTTCCACCACCGAAGGTTGACCGTGAAGGCCCGTTCCAGATGCAAATCTCGGCACTGGACTACAACAGCTTCCTGGGTGTTATCGGCGTTGGCCGTATCGCGCGTGGCAGCGTCAAGCCGAACACCCCGGTTGTCGCTATCGGCGCCGACGGCAAGAAGCGTAACGGTCGTATCCTGAAGCTGATGGGTCACCACGGCCTGCACCGCATCGACGTTGAAGAAGCCTTCGCCGGCGACATCGTGTGCGTCAGCGGTATGGACTCGCTGTTCATCTCCGACACCCTGTGCCAGCCGGACACCGTCGAGGCGATGAAGCCTCTGACCGTTGACGAGCCAACCGTTTCCATGACCTTCCAGGTGAACGACTCGCCGTTCTGCGGTAAGGAAGGCAAGTTCGTGACCTCCCGTAACATCAAGGAGCGTCTGGACAAAGAGCTGCTGTACAACGTTGCACTGCGCGTTGAAGAAGGCGACTCGGCCGACAAGTTCAAGGTCTCCGGCCGTGGTGAGCTGCACCTTTCGGTACTGATCGAAACCATGCGTCGCGAAGGCTTCGAAATGGGTGTTGGTCGTCCGGAAGTGATCATCCGTCAGGTTGACGGCGTGAAGCAGGAACCGTTCGAAAACGTCACCATCGACACCCCTGAAGAATCCCAGGGCAAGGTCATGGAAGAGATGGGCCTGCGTAAGGGCGACCTGACCAACATGGTGCCGGATGGCAAGGGCCGTGTACGTCTGGAATACAACATCCCTGCGCGTGGTCTGATCGGTTTCCGTAACCAGTTCCTGACCCTGACCAACGGTGCTGGCATCCTGACCTCGATCTTCGATCGCTACGACACCATGAAGTCCGGCGACATGTCCGGTCGTCAGAACGGTGTTCTGGTATCGGTAGAAACCGGCAAGGCGCTGACCTACTCCCTGGAAACCCTCCAGGCACGTGGCAAGCTGTTCGTTGAGCACGGTCAAGAGATCTACAACGGTCAGATCGTTGGTCTGAACAGCCGTGACAACGACATGGGCGTCAACCCAACCAAAGGCAAGAAGCTCGACAACATGCGTGCTTCGGGCAAAGACGAAACCATCGCTCTGGTTCCACCTGTTCGCTTCACCCTGGAACAGGCCCTGGAATTCATCCAGGACGACGAGCTGTGCGAAGTCACGCCTAAGTCGATCCGCCTGCGTAAGAAGATCCTGGACGAAGGCGAGCGTACCCGCGCTGCCAAGAAAGCCAAGAACTGAGTTAACTCAGGCTGAATGAAAAACGCCCCCGGTCGAAAGGCCGGGGGCGTTTTTTTATGCCTGCTGTTTGCCTGATCGTTCCCACGCTCTGCGTGGGAATGCCGCTTGGGACGCTCCGCGTTCCGCTTTCAAGGGCGGACGCAGAGCGTCCAGGGCTGCGTTACCACGCGGAGCGTGGGAACGATCAACCCTGGATCAGAATTTATCGAGGGTCTTGAACTTGGTCTCGCGCACCACTTCCTTGGGCTTGTACGCGCAATACCCCGGCCGCGGGCCGATCTTGGGGTGATTGCGGCAGGTATCCGGGCGCTTGTCATAAATAGTGCAGAAGCGCGTCTTACGATCCAGGTACAAGCAATCATTGTTGCTCATGCGCTGCAGGGTAAAAATCTCGGATTTGTTGTTGTAGCGCTCGACGATGCCTTCCTTCTGCAAACGCTTGGCGATGTTCTTCGGTGGGTCGCCGCGCTCGAACTCATCGACGATGCCGATGCGGATCAGGTCCTTGATCTTCACTTCGACCGGCAGCGTGCAGCAGCTGGACACGCAGCCGCCGCACATGTGGGCGGAATATTTCTGCCAGGTCTCGAGACGGTCGAGTTCCGCGGCGGCGATCAGTTGAGGCTTCATCGGGGTTCCAAAAGGTGGGGCTGTATCCGGGCGCGCGATCATACCGGGATTGGTGGTTTTTTGAACAATCTTTTCAGGGTTTCTGCGCGAACGGCGATCGGGCACGACCTCTGCATCAAATTCACGCAACCGTGAATGAGTTAAAAAATTGACGAACCAGAGCGTCTACCGTCTGTCAGACCGTCTAGGCTCTAGCAACTCCTTCTATCTCGCCCGAGGTCGCAATTGATGTCTCAGGAACCACTTGCACGAGAAGCAGAGGTAGCCGCATTTCGCGATGCCGTCTTGACCAAACTCACCTACGCGGTGGGCAAGGACCCGGACCACGCCTTCGACCATGACTGGTTCGAGGCCATTGCCCTGGCCGCACGCGACCAGATGGTCGACCACTGGATGGACCACACGCGGCGCATCTACCGCAAAGGCCAGAAGCGGGTGTATTACCTCTCGCTGGAATTTCTTATCGGCCGCCTGCTCTACGACAGCCTGAGCAACCTCGGCGTGTTGGAGATCGCTCGCGAAGCCCTGTCCGAGCTTGGCGTCGACCTTGAGCGCATTCGCCTGCTCGAACCCGACGCGGCGCTTGGCAACGGTGGCCTGGGCCGCCTGGCGGCGTGCTTCATGGAAAGTATGTCGACTCTGGGCATCGCCGGTCACGGTTATGGCATTCGTTACGAGCACGGCTTGTTCCGCCAGGCAATTGTCGATGGCTGGCAGCAGGAGCAGACCGAACGCTGGCTGGATTTTGGCAACCCCTGGGAGTTCGAACGCGCCGAAGTGATCTACCCGATCGGTTTCGGCGGCAGCGTGGAAACCCTGGCGGACGCGTCCGGCAAGATGATTCAGGTGTGGTCGCCCAGCGAAACCGTACGCGCGGTGGCCTATGACACCCCGGTAGTCGGCTGGCGTGGCGCCAGCGTCAACACCCTGCGCCTGTGGCGTGCCCGCGCGGTGGAAGACCTGCACCTGGAGCGCTTCAACGCCGGTGACCACCTGGGCGCCGTGGCCGAGGTGGCCCGCGCCGAAAGCATCTCCCGCGTGCTTTACCCGGCCGACAGCACCGAAGCGGGGCAGGAGCTGCGCCTGCGTCAGGAATACTTCTTCGTGTCCGCCTCGTTGCAAGACTTGCTGCGCCGCCACAAGAACATGCACGGCACGGTGCTGAGCCTGGGCGAACACGCGGCCATCCAGCTCAACGACACCCACCCGTCCATCGCCGTGGCCGAGTTGATGCGCCAGTTGGTCGACCTGCACGACATCCCGTGGGAGGCCGCGTGGGACGTCACCGTCGAAACGCTTTCCTACACCAACCACACCTTGTTGCCCGAGGCGTTGGAAACCTGGCCTGTCGGCTTGATGGAACGCATGCTGCCCCGGCACATGCAGATCATCTACCTGATCAACGCCCGGCACATCGACTCGCTGCGCGCCAAGGGCATTCACGACTTCGACGTGCTGCGCGCGGTGTCATTGATTGAAGAGGACAACGGCCGTCGCGTACGCATGGGCAACCTGGCGTTCCTCGGTTCCCACAGTGTCAACGGCGTGTCCGGGCTGCACACTCAACTGATGCGCAGCACGGTGTTTTCCGAACTGCATAAGCTCTACCCGGAGCGCATCAACAACAAAACCAACGGCATCACCTTCCGGCGCTGGCTGTACCAGGCCAATCCCAAGCTCACGTCGATGCTGGTGGACGCGCTGGGCCCGGACATTCTCGACACCATGGAAACGCGCCTCGGCGAGCTGGAAACCTTCGCCGAGAAGCAGACCTTCCGCAAAGCCTTCGCCGACCAACGCCTGCACAGCAAACGGGCGCTGGCCGACATTATCCATGAGCGCCTGGGCATTTCGGTGAACCCGGCGGCAATGTTCGACGTGCAGGTCAAGCGGATTCACGAGTACAAGCGCCAGTTGCTCAACCTGCTGCATACCGTGGCGTTGTACCAGGCGATCCGCGCCGAGCCGGAAGTCGATTGGGTGCCGCGGGTGAAAATCTTCGCCGGCAAGGCGGCGGCGAGTTATCACCAGGCCAAGCTGATCATCAAGCTGACCAACGACATCGCCCGCACCGTCAACAACGACCCGACCGTGCGCGACCTGCTCAAGGTGGTGTTCCTGCCCAACTACAACGTCAGCCTGGCGGAAAGCATCATTCCGGCGGCGGATTTGTCGGAGCAGATTTCCACCGCCGGTTTCGAGGCGTCGGGTACCAGCAACATGAAGTTCGGCCTCAACGGCGCGCTGACCATCGGCACCATGGACGGCGCCAACGTGGAGATGCACGAGCGCGTGGGCGCCGAGCACATGTTTATCTTTGGTCTCAGTGCCCAGCAGGTAGAAGCTCGCAAGCATGCCGGCGAGTTCAATGCAGGGCCCGATATTGCCGCGTCCCATCGGTTGAGCGATGTGCTGCAAGCGATCCGTGGCGGGGTGTTCTCGCCGGATGATCCGGGCCGGTATGTGGGGTTGATCGACGGGCTGATCGACTACGACCGCTTCCTGGTGTGTGCCGACTTCGACTCCTACTGGGACGCCCAGGCGCAGGTTGAAGCGCATTGGCACGACTCCAAGGCCTGGTGGCGCTCGGCGGTGTTGAACACGGCGCGGATGGGCTGGTTCAGCTCGGACCGTACCATCCGCGAATACGCCACCGAAATTTGGAAAGCCCTCGACTAGCCCCCTGATGCCACTGTAGGAGCGAGCTTGCTCGCGAAGAACGTCAACGATAACGCTTGCTTCCTGAACGAACGCGGCGTCTTTAAGTTTTTCGCGAGCAAGCTCGCTCCTACAGAGGCTCGTGGCGCCACGCCGTGAACTCTATTGGCGTTAAATCCTCTGATTAGAGGAAATACGCCCCGACTCGCGTTAAACTGCGCGGGTTTTCAGCCCCCCATTCTCCGGAGCCTTCCATGTCCCGCGTTACCTTGAGTCGCTATTTGATCGAGCAGACCCGCAGCAACAACACGCCTGCCGATCTGCGCTTCCTTATCGAAGTGGTGGCGCGTGCCTGTAAGGAAATCAGCCACGCCGTGTCCAAAGGCGCACTGGGTGGTGTCCTGGGCAGCATGGGCACTGAAAACGTGCAGGGCGAAGTGCAGAAGAAGCTCGACGTCATCTCCAACGAGATCCTGCTCGAAGCCAACGAATGGGGCGGTCACCTGGCCGGCATGGCGTCCGAAGAAATGGACAATGCCTACCAGATCCCGGGTAAATACCCTAAAGGCGCATACCTGCTGGTATTCGACCCACTGGACGGCTCGTCCAACATCGACATCAACGCCCCGGTCGGCACCATCTTCTCGGTACTGCGTTGCCCGAACGAATACCTGAGCCAGAACGAAGCCCTGAACGAAAAGGCCTTCCTGCAGCCCGGCACCGAGCAGGTCGCCGCCGGTTACGCGATCTACGGCCCGCAGACCATGCTGGTCCTGACCCTGGGCGATGGCGTCAAGGGCTTCACCCTGGACCGCGAAATGGGCAGCTTCGTACTCACCCACGAAGACATCTCCATTCCTGCCTCCACCCAGGAATTCGCGATCAACATGTCCAACCAGCGTCACTGGGAAGAGCCGGTGAAACGCTATGTCAACGAATTGATGGAAGGCGAAGAAGGCCCGTTGAAGAAAAACTTCAACATGCGCTGGGTCGCAGCCATGGTGGCCGACGTACACCGCATCCTGACCCGTGGCGGCCTGTTCATGTACCCACGTGACAGCCGCGAGCCTTCCAAACCGGGCAAGCTGCGCCTGATGTACGAAGCCAACCCGATGTCGTTCCTGGTTGAGCAGGCGGGCGGTGCGTCCACTGACGGCCACCAGCGCATCCTCGACATCCAGCCCGAAGGCCTGCACCAGCGGGTGGCGGTGTTCCTGGGTTCGAAGGAAGAAGTTGAGCGTGTGACGGCTTACCACAAGTAGGCGCGAGCTTGCTCGCGAAAAGCTGACAGGTAACGCGGGCATCCAGACAGCCCGCGTCATGATCGTTCCCACGCTCCGCGTGGGAATGCCGCCCTGGACGCTCCGCGTCCTGCTTTTTGCGCAATGGCGACGCAGAGCATCGCGGGATGCATTACCACGCAGAGCGTGGGAACGATCAGCCGTTCTTCTTGAAAAAGCCCCGAAACGTTTCAGCGTTTTCGCGGCTTTTTTGTTTTCGCTCGTCGGGAACCAGACACCTCTTTTCCCTTCTAAGCTTCTGGCAGATACCCCAGCTGCTTTTGTCTCTCCAGGAGCTTTTCCATGTCTTTACGCCGTCTCGCCCTGCTGGCTTTTTGCGTGCTGTTGGCCGCTTGCAGCAAGGTCAACCAAGAAAATTACCAGAAGCTGTCGGCCGGCATGGCCAAGGCCGAGGTGGAGTCGTTGCTGGGCAAGCCGACCGATTGTTCCGGCGCACTGGGCATGTCCAGTTGCACCTGGGGCGATAAAAACAGCTTTATCAGCGTGCAGTATGCCGGTGACAAGGTTCTGATGTTTTCCGGGCAAGGCCTGAAGTAAACCGGGGCGCGAGCCTGCGGGAGAAGAAGAATGATGCGTTTTGTTGTGTTCCTTTGCGCCAGCCTGTTTTTGGCGGGCTGTGCCAGCCATTCTGGCGATGATCTGCAACCCAAGACCGCGAGTCACGTCAACCTCAAGCGTTACCAGGGCACCTGGTATGAGCTGGCCCGCTTGCCGATGTACTTCCAGCGCAACTGTGCGCAGTCCGAAGCGCGCTACACCTTGCTGCCCGATGGCGACATGTCGGTGTTCAACCGCTGCCTGACGCCTGAATGGAAATGGCAGGAAGCCAAAGGCACGGCCACGCCCCAGGTGCCGGGCAAGACCGACAAGCTCTGGGTGGAATTCGACAACTGGTTTACGTCGTTACTGCCCGGCGTCGCCAAGGGCGATTACTGGGTGCTGTATGTCAGCGATGACTACAAGACGGCCATCGTCGGCAGCCCTAGCCGGCGTTACATGTGGATCCTGTCGCGTACGCCGACGGTGAGCGCCGAAACCCGTGAAGACCTGCTGAGCAGGGCGCGGCAGCAGGGGTATGACACGACGCGGTTGATCTTCCGTACTCCGGATAAGCAGATGGCCAAGAGTTCGCAGTAATCAAAATGTGGGAGGGGGCTTGCCCCCGATAGCGGTGTGTCAGTATCAGATGAGCTGGCTGACACACCGCAATCGGGGGCAAGCCCCCTCCCACATTTGTTATGTGTCGCTTGTCAGCTCAACAAATCCCTCAAGACCTGGGTGAATGCCCGGCTGCTGTCTTCTTCGCCAGCATGATGTCCATCGCGCACCACCCACTGGCCGTTGACCAGCACATCGCGTACCTGCCGATCACCACCGGCAAACAGCCAGCGATTGAGAATCCCGTCCTCACTGGCCGTGGCCAGGTACGGATCGTTACCGTCCAGCACGATCCAGTCCGCCCGCTTGCCCACTTCCAGGCGGCCAACCGGCTGCCCCAGCGCTTGGGCGCCACCGTCCAGTGCCGCATCGAACAGCGTGCGGCCCACCATTGGCTGGTCGTCGCGATACAGACGATTGCGCCGTTGATCGCGCAGGCGCTGGCCGTATTCCAGCCAGCGCAATTCTTCCACCACGCTCAGTGACACATGGCTGTCGGAGCCGATACCCATGCGGCCGCCCTGGGCCAGAAAATCCACTGCCGGGAAAATGCCATCACCCAGGTTGGCTTCGGTGGTCAGGCACAAACCGGCAATCGCCCGGCTCCTGGCCATGCGCGTCACTTCGTCGGAGTCGGCATGGGTGGCATGAACCAGGCACCAGCGTTCATTCACGTCGACATTGTCATACAGCCACTGCAATGGGCGTTTGCCGCTCCAGGCCAGGCAGTCGTCGACTTCCTTTTGCTGTTCGGCAATGTGGATGTGCACCGGGCAAGCCGTGTCGCCGGCGGCCAGCACGTGCTTGATCTGCTCGGGCGTGACTGCCCGCAGGGAGTGGAAACACAGGCCCAGGTGCTGCGCAGGTTGCGCGGCGAGTATCGGCTGCAGGCGCGCCTGCAAATCCAGGTAGTTTTCGGTGCTGTTGATAAACCGGCGCTGCCCGTCGTTGGGGGCCTGGCCACCGAACCCCGAATGCGTATAAAGCACCGGCAGCAGGGTCAGGCCGATCCCGCTGCTGGCGGCTGCCTGGCTGATCTGGCGCGACAGCTCTGTGCGGTCGGCATAGGGCTGGCCGCTGACGTCGTGGTGTACATAGTGAAACTCGGCCACCGAGGTATAACCGGCCTTGAGCATTTCGATGTACAGCTGGCGGGCGATGACCTGCAACTGGTCCGGGCTGATTTTGCCGACCATGCGGTACATCAGGTCGCGCCAGGTCCAGAAACTGTCGTTCGGATTGCCTGCCACTTCGGCCAGACCCGCCATGGCGCGCTGGAAGGCGTGGGAATGCAGGTTCGGCATGCCGGCCAGTACCGGCCCCCTGAGCCGCTCGGCGCCGTCTGCCGTGGCATTGGCCTCTACCTTCGTCAGCCGCCCATCGGCGCTGATTTCAAGACGTACATCATTGGCCCATCCATCAGGCAGCAGCGCGCGTTCGGCAAAGAAAGCAGACATGATCAAGTCACCCCGGTCGTGTGTTTATTTGTATATACATATACAGACGTTTGCCTGCTCGGTAAACTCCGGCAATCTATGCATCTTTTTCCCCTGCAAGGATTCCTCGTGCCGACTCCGCCTGCCAAGTCTTCGCTGGCTGCCCATATGGACGAAAGTCCGGCGCCCTTGTATGCCCGCGTCAAACAGATGATCAGCCAGCAGATCCTCAACGGCAACTGGCCGCCCCATTACCGCGTGCCGTCGGAGAGCGAGCTGGTCAGCCAACTGGGCTTCAGCCGCATGACCATCAACCGCGCGTTGCGTGAGCTGACGGCCGAAGGGTTGCTGGTGCGCATGCAGGGTGTGGGTACGTTCGTCGCCGAGCCCAAGAGTCAGTCGGCGCTGTTTGAAGTGCACAACATTGCCGATGAGATCGCCTCCCGTGGCCATCGCCATACGTGCCAGGTCATTACCCTGGGCGAGGAAGCGGCCGGTTCCGAACGCGCCGTCGCCCTGGAAATGCGCGAAGGCGGGCGGGTGTTTCACTCGTTGATCGTGCATTTCGAAAACGACATTCCGGTGCAGATCGAAGACCGTTTCGTCAACGCGCTGGTCGCCCCGGAATACTTGCAGCAGGATTTCACCCAGCAAACGCCCTACGCCTACCTCAACCAGGTCGCCCCGCTGACCGAAGGCGAGCACGTGGTTGAAGCGATCCTCGCCGATGCCGCCGAATGCAAGCTGCTGCAGATCGAAGCGGGCGAGCCCTGCCTGTTGATTCGCCGGCGCACCTGGTCCGGCCGCCAGCCGGTCACGGCCGCGCGCCTGATTCACCCCGGTTCCCGGCACAGCCTCGAAGGACGTTTCAGTAAATGAGTTCAGTCAACGTCTGGCGCGCCGCCGACTATGTGCGCATGCCGTGGAAGAACGGCGGCGGCAGTACCGAAGAAATCACCCGCGACGCGGGCACCGGCCTTGAGGGTTTCGGCTGGCGCCTGTCGATTGCCGATATTGCCGAGTCGGGCGGGTTTTCCACCTTCGCCGGTTACCAGCGCGTGATTACGGTGATCAAGGGCGCGGGCATGGTGTTGACCGTCGACGGTGAGGAGCAGCGCGGTTTGTTACCGCTGCAGCCGTTCGCCTTCGCCGGTGACAGCCAGGTGTCGTGCCGCTTGATCACCGGGCCGATCCGCGATTTCAACCTGATCTACTCGCCTGAGCGTTACCACGCGCGCTTGCAGTGGGTGGATGGCGTGCAACGCTTTTTCAGCACGGCCCGGACGGTGCTGGTGTTCAGCGTTGCCGATGAGGTGAAGGTGCTGGGCGAGAAACTCGGCCATCACGATTGCCTGCAAGTGGACGGTAACACCGGCTTGCTGGATATCTCGGTCAGTGGCCGCTGCTGCCTGATCGAACTGACCGCACGCGGTTAAAAAAATGTGAGAGGGGGCTTGCCCCCGATAGCGCTGTATCAGCCAAAGATCTGGTGGCTGACACTCTGCAATCGGGGGCAAGCCCCCTCCCACATTTGTGTCTGCGGCGTTTCCAACCTGTGCACCAATTTGTTACCGAATGCCCCAGCGTGACGCAAAGCCATGCTGTCGTGACTACCTTTCCCCCGTCGTAAATTCCTCTGTAAGAAATTTCATCAAGCCTGGAAGCCTTAATTTCCAAGGCTCCCACGCGCTGTGCAAAAAAATCCAGGCCACTGCCCCGGAAAGTTGGCCGCTCGATTGCATATGCTTGTACATACAAGTAAAGGTGTGTGCGTAAGACTCTTCTTCGCACCGTCCAAGTCCGCGCATCGATCGCCGAGGAGTCCAGTTGTGACCGATTTTTCGAAAGCAAGGCCTACAAAATACCGTGACGTCGAAATCCGCGCCGCACGCGGTAACACGCTCACCGCCAAAAGCTGGCTGACCGAAGCGCCGCTGCGCATGTTGATGAACAACCTCGACCCGCAAGTGGCCGAGAACCCCAAGGAACTGGTGGTATACGGCGGCATTGGTCGTGCGGCGCGCAACTGGGAATGCTACGACCAGATCGTCGAGAGCCTCACCCACCTCAATGACGACGAAACCCTGCTGGTGCAATCCGGCAAGCCGGTCGGCGTGTTCAAGACCCACAGCAACGCCCCGCGCGTATTGATCGCCAACTCCAACCTGGTGCCGCACTGGGCCAGTTGGGAACACTTCAACGAACTGGATGCCAAGGGCCTGGCCATGTACGGCCAGATGACCGCCGGCAGCTGGATCTATATCGGCAGCCAGGGCATCGTCCAGGGCACCTACGAAACCTTCGTCGAAGCCGGTCGCCAGCATTACGATTCGAATCTCAAGGGCCGTTGGGTGCTCACCGCCGGTCTGGGCGGTATGGGTGGCGCGCAACCGCTGGCCGCGACCCTGGCCGGTGCCTGCTCGTTGAACATCGAGTGCCAGCAGGTCAGCATCGATTTCCGCTTGAACAGCCGCTATGTCGACGAGCAAGCCACTGACCTTGACGACGCCCTGGCGCGCATCGCCAAGTACACCCAGGAAGGCAAAGCCATCTCCATCGCCCTGCTGGGCAACGCCGCCGAAATTTTGCCTGAGCTGGTCAAACGTGGCGTGCGTCCGGACATGGTCACCGACCAGACCAGCGCCCACGACCCGCTCAACGGTTACCTGCCGGCCGGCTGGACCTGGGACGAATACCGCGCCCGCGCCAAGACCGAACCCGCCGCCGTGATCAAGGCCGCCAAGCAGTCGATGGCCGTGCACGTCAAAGCCATGCTGGAGTTCCAGAAGCAGGGCATCCCGACGTTCGACTACGGCAACAACATCCGCCAGATGGCCCAGGAAGAAGGCGTGGAAAATGCCTTCGACTTCCCGGGTTTCGTACCGGCTTACATCCGCCCGCTGTTCTGCCGTGGCATCGGCCCGTTCCGTTGGGCGGCGCTGTCCGGTGACCCGCAGGACATCTACAAGACCGACGCCAAAGTCAAAGAGCTGATCCCCGACGACGCCCACCTGCACAACTGGCTGGACATGGCCCGCGAACGCATCAGCTTCCAGGGTTTGCCGGCGCGTATCTGCTGGGTCGGCCTGGGCCAGCGCGCCAAACTTGGCCTGGCCTTCAACGAAATGGTGCGCAGCGGCGAATTGTCGGCACCGGTGGTGATCGGCCGTGACCATCTCGACTCCGGCTCGGTCGCGAGCCCGAACCGCGAAACCGAATCCATGCAGGATGGCTCCGACGCCGTGTCCGACTGGCCGCTGCTCAACGCCTTGCTCAACACCGCCAGCGGCGCGACCTGGGTTTCGTTGCACCACGGTGGCGGCGTCGGTATGGGCTTCTCGCAGCACTCGGGCATGGTGATCGTGTGTGACGGCACCGACGAAGCGGCCGAACGCATTGCGCGCGTACTGCATAACGATCCGGCGACCGGGGTGATGCGTCACGCGGATGCGGGTTACCAGATCGCGATCGATTGCGCCAAGGAACAGGGCCTGAATCTGCCGATGATTAACGGCTGACGCACTCACTGTAGGAGCGAGCTTGCTCGCGAAGGTATTCCAGGCACATCGCTGCGTTGAATGTACGTTTTTCGCGAGCAAGCTCGCTCCTACAGAAAAGCATCGAACAATCCATCAGAGGTTGAACAGCATGGCTGCGAACGACACCACCCCGTTGATCGAAAGGCGTTCGATCGACTACATCCCCGAAGCGGAACGACATGGTCGTCTACTGAGCCAGTTCACCCTGTGGATGGGGGCCAACCTGCAAATCACCGCGATTGTCACCGGGGCCCTGGCCGTGGTGCTGGGCGGTGATGTGTTCTGGTCGTTGATCGGTCTGTTGATCGGTCAACTGATCGGCGGCGGCGTCATGGCGTTGCATGCGGCGCAAGGGCCCAAGCTTGGCCTGCCGCAGATGATCTCCAGCCGGGTGCAGTTCGGCGTGTATGGCGCGGCCATCCCGATCGTGCTGGTGTGCCTGATGTACCTGGGCTTTACCGCCACCGGCACCGTGTTGTCCGGGCAGGCGCTGGGCCAGTTGTTCGGGGTCAGCGACAGCGTGGGCATCCTGATCTTTGCCAGTGTCATCGTGCTGGTCACGGTGCTCGGTTACCGGGTGATCCATTTCATCGGGCGTGTTGCCAGCGTCATCGGCGTGATCGCCTTTGTCTACCTGTTCAGTCGCCTGATGAGCCAGACCGATGTTGGCGCGCTCCTGCAGATCCGTCACTTCAGCTGGAGCAGTTTTCTGCTGGCGGTGTCGCTTGCGGCCTCCTGGCAGATCGCCTTCGGCCCCTACGTGGCGGACTATTCGCGTTACCTGCCGAGCAAGACGTCATCGGTGAAAACCTTCTTCGCCGCGGGTGCGGGCTCAGTGATTGGCGCACAGGTGGCGATGGTGCTCGGTGTGTTTGCCGCCGCCATGTCCAACGGCCAATTCGCCGGGCATGAAGTGGCCTACATCGTTGGCTTGAGCGGGACGGGGGCCACTGCGGCGTTGCTGTACTTCAGCATTGCGTTCGGCAAGGTCACCATCTCCACGCTCAACTCCTACGGCAGCTTCATGTGCATTGCGACCATCATCAGCGGTTTTCGTGGCCGCCTTGAGGTCACCCGTTTGCAGCGCCTGGTGTTCGTGCTCGTCATCGTAGGTGCGGCAACCCTGATCGCGTTGCTCGGCCAGCACTCGTTCCTCGGTGCGTTCAAGTCGTTCATCCTGTTCCTGCTGGCGTTCTTCACGCCCTGGAGCGCGATCAACCTGGTGGATTACTACTGCATCACCCGCGAGCGCTACGACGTGCCGGCCTTGTCCGACCCGAACGGACGCTACGGTCGCTGGAACCTGTTGGGGATCAGCGTCTATGTGTTCGGCGTGCTGGTGCAGTTGCCGTTCATCTCAACCAAGTTCTACACGGGGCCCCTGGTGGCTGCGCTGGGGGACGTGGATATTTCCTGGATCATCGGCCTGGTACTGCCTGCAGCCGTGTATTACGTGTGTGCAAAAAAATGGCACGGCACGGTGCCCGATCATCTGATCCTGCCGAAAGAGCAGGGCGCTTTACTCACAACAGACGGGCTGCCTGCGCAAGCCTGATGGGACGTGGACAAGGCAGGACGCCTTTTGACTGCCGTAATCCATTTCATGATTGGGAGCGTCACATAATGAAAATGCATAAGACCCTGCTGACCACGTTGCTGTCTGCGGGCTTGCTGGCAAGCGCCGGCGCCCAGGCGGCCGGCTGGTGCGAATCCGGCAAGCCGGTGAAATTCGCCGGGCTGAACTGGGAAAGCGGCATGTTGCTCACCGACATCCTGCAAACCGTGCTGGAGAAAGGCTACGACTGCAAAACCGACAGCCTGCCGGGCAACTCCATCACCATGGAAAACGCCCTGAGCAGTAATGACATCCAGGTGTTTGCCGAGGAGTGGGTGGGCCGCAGCGAAGTCTGGAACAAGGCCGAGAAGGCCGGCAAGGTCGTCGGCGTCGGTGCGCCGGTGGTTGGCGCGGTTGAAGGCTGGTACGTGCCGCGCTATGTGATCGAAGGTGACGCCAAGCGCAAGCTGGAAGCCAAGGCGCCTGACCTGAAGAACATCGCTGACCTGGCCAAGTACGCCGCCGTGTTCAAGGACCAGGAAGAACCGTCCAAGGGCCGCTTCTACAACTGCCCGGCCGGCTGGACCTGTGAACTGGACAACAGCGAAATGCTCAAGAGCTACGGCCTGGAAAGCACCTACACCAACTTCCGCCCCGGCACCGGCCCGGCGCTGGACGCGGCGGTACTGTCGAGCTACAAGCGCGGCGAGCCGATCCTGTTCTACTACTGGTCGCCGACGCCGCTGATGGGCCAGGTGGACCTGGTCAAGCTGGAAGAAAAGCCGGGCGTGGATAAGCGCGTGAGCATCAAGGTCGGCCTGTCCAAGACCTTCCACGAGCAAGCGCCGGAACTGGTGGCCGTGCTGGAAAAGGTCAACCTGCCCATCGACCTGCTGAACCAGAACCTGGGCCGCATGGCCAAGGAACGGATCGAGTCGCCGAAGCTGGCGAAAATTTTCCTCAAGGAACATCCTGAAGTCTGGCACGCCTGGGTAAGCGAAGACGCCGCCAGGAAAATCGACGCGGCCTTGTAGGTAAAGCGTGTCCGGCTACCCTGAGAGGCAGCCGGACGCCTGGCCTCAACCCACTGGATCGAGAGCACGCTATGTTTCCCGAGAGTTTTACGTTTTCCATCGCCGACTGGGTCAACGGTTGGGTGGACTCGCTGGTCACCAACTACGGCGATGTGTTCCGGCATATCTCCGACACCCTGCTGTGGGCCATCGTCAATCTGGAAGGGCTGCTGCGCGCGGCGCCCTGGTGGCTGATGCTGGCCATCGTCGGCGTGATCGCCTGGCATGCCACCCGCAAGGTGGTGACCACGGTCGTGATCGTCGGTTTGTTGTTCCTCGTCGGCGCGGTCGGCCTGTGGGACAAACTGATGCAGACCCTGGCGCTGATGATGGTCGCCACGGTGATCTCGGTGCTGATCGGCATTCCCCTGGGCATCCTTTCCGCGCGCAGCAATCGCTTGCGCTCGGTGCTGATGCCGTTGCTCGACATCATGCAAACCATGCCCAGCTTCGTGTACCTGATCCCGGTGCTGATGCTGTTTGGCCTGGGCAAGGTGCCGGCGATTTTCGCCACGGTCATTTACGCCGCGCCGCCGCTGATCCGCCTGACCGACTTGGGCATTCGCCAGGTCGACGGCGAAGTCATGGAAGCCATCAACGCTTTCGGTGCCAACCGCTGGCAGCAACTGTTCGGCGTGCAACTGCCGCTGGCGCTGCCGAGCATCATGGCGGGCATCAACCAGACCACCATGATGGCGTTGTCGATGGTGGTGATCGCCTCGATGATCGGCGCGCGCGGCCTGGGTGAAGACGTGCTCGTCGGCATCCAGACCCTCAACGTCGGGCGTGGCCTGGAGGCCGGTCTGGCAATCGTGATTCTTGCAGTGGTCATCGACCGCATTACCCAGGCCTATGGTCGTCCACGGCATGAGGCGAGCAAATGACTACCGTCAGCAAAATCGAAGTCAAAAACGTCTTCAAGATCTTCGGCAATCGCTCCAGGGAGGCGCTGGCGCTGATTGGCCAGGGCAAGACCAAGGATCAGGTATTGGCCGAGACCGGCTGCGTGGTCGGCGTGAACGACCTGTCCCTGAGCATCGCTACCGGTGAAATCTTTGTGATCATGGGCCTGTCCGGCTCCGGCAAGTCCACCCTGGTACGTCACTTCAACCGCCTGATCGACCCCACCAGCGGCGCGATCCTGGTGGATGGCGAAGACATCCTGCAACTGGACATGGAAGCCCTGCGTCAATTCCGTCGCCACAAGATCAGCATGGTGTTCCAGAGCTTCGGCCTGTTGCCCCACAAAAGCGTGCTCGACAACGTCGCCTATGGCCTGAAAGTGCGTGGCGAAACCAAGCAGGTCTGCGCCGAACGCGCCCTGCACTGGATCGAAACCGTGGGCCTTAAAGGCTATGAAAACAAATACCCGCACCAGCTCTCCGGCGGCATGCGTCAACGTGTGGGCCTGGCCCGCGCACTGGCGGCCGACACCGACATCATCCTGATGGACGAAGCCTTCAGCGCCCTCGACCCGCTGATCCGCGCCGAGATGCAGGACCAGTTGCTCGAGCTGCAAAAGACCCTGCACAAGACCATCGTATTTATTACCCATGACCTCGACGAGGCCGTGCGCATCGGCAACCGCATTGCGATCCTCAAGGACGGCAAGCTGATCCAGGTTGGCACGCCGCGCGAGATACTGTATTCGCCGGCGGATGAGTATGTGGATCGCTTTGTTCAGCGGCGGGCGGCGGTGGTCTGATCCGGGTTTGGTGGTGAGGCTACTGGCCTCATCGGGGGCAAGCCCCCTCCCACAGGGGAATGCATTTCAAAGGTGGGAGGGGGCTTGCCCCCGATAGGGCCGGTAAGGCTGCACAAAAATTGAAGAAGGTACAAAGATGCCCCAGGCAACACCAATCATCATCGCCGACACCCCCCTGCGCTGGCAGGACGTCGCCGCCGTCGCCCGCCACGGCGCAGTGCTCGAACTCTCGAGCCAGGCCTGGGCACGGATCGACAATGCCCAGGCCGTCGTGCAGTGCATCGTCGCCAGCGGCGAGCGCGCGTATGGCGTGAACACCGGCCTGGGCGCGCTGTGCAACGTGTCGCTCGAGGGCGAGCAACTGCGCCAGTTGTCGCGCAACACCTTGCTCAGCCACGCCTGCGGCGTCGGCCCTGTCTTGAGCGACGAGCAGACCCGCGCGATCATCTGCGCCGCCATCATCAACTACAGCCACGGCAAATCCGGCCTGCATCGGCAAGTGGTGCAAGCGCTGCTGGCGCTGCTCAACCACGGCATCACGCCCCAAGTACCGTCCCAGGGCTCGGTGGGCTACCTGACCCACATGGCCCATGTCGGCGTGGCGCTGCTCGGCGTCGGCAACGTCAGCTATCGCGGCCAGGTTGTGACTGCACAAGAAGCCTTGGCCGCCGAAGGTTTGCAGCCCGTCGTCCTGGGTGCCAAGGACGGCCTGTGCCTGGTCAACGGCACGCCGTGCATGACCGGCCTGAGCTGCCTGGCCCTGGCCGATGCGCATCACTTGCTGCAATGGGCCGACGTGATCGGCGCCATGAGTTTCGAAGCCCAGCGCGGCCAGATCGATGCCTTCGACGCAGAAATCATTGCCCTCAAGCCCCATGCGGGCATGCAGGAAGTCGGGCGTAACCTGCGCGCCTTGCTCGACGGCAGTGAAGTGATCGCCACCAGCCGGGGCGTCCGTACCCAGGACGCCCTGAGCATCCGCTCGATCCCGCAGATCCACGGCGCGGCGCGCGATCAGGTGGCGCATGCCACCCGCCAGATCGAGACCGAGCTCAACAGCGCCACCGACAACCCGCTGGTCCTCGGCACGCCGGACAACTACCGCGTAGTGTCCCAGGCCAACCCCCACGGCCAATCCGTGGCGCTGGCGGCCGACCTGCTGGCCATCGCCATGGCCGAAATCGGTTCGGTGGCCGAACGCCGCCTGGACCGCCTGATCAACCCGCACGTCAGCGGCCTGCCGGCGTTTCTGGTCAGCAACCCCGGGGTCAACTCCGGGATGATGATCGTGCAGTACGTCGCCGCGTCGTTGTGCGGGCAGAACCGCCAATTGGCGCAACCGGCGGTGCTCGACAACTTCGTCACCTCGGGCCTGCAGGAAGACCACTTGAGCATGGGCACCAATGCGGCGCTCAAGCTGCATCAGGTATTGCTCAACGTTACCCAGATTCTGGCCATCGAATACCTGCTGGCGGCCCAGGCGTTCGAGTTTCTCAAGGGCCAGCGCTTCGGCGTTGGCACCGACCGCGCCTGGCGCCTGCTGCGCGAAATGGTCCCCGCTTACGAGCAGGACCGCTGGCTGGCGCCGGACATTGCTGCGGCCGCCAACCTGATCAAAGACACCGCATTACCGAATTTGTATTGAATGCCTAGAAGAACAATTCACAAGGAGAATGAATGTGACTGCGCTAACCCTGATTCCGGGCCAACTGAGCCTTGCCCAACTGCGGGCCATCTACCAGCAGCCGGTAACCCTCAGCCTGGATGACAGCGCCACGGCGCAGATCGAAGCCAGTGTTGCCTGCGTGGAGCAGATTCTCGCCGAGAACCGCACCGCCTATGGCATCAACACCGGTTTCGGCCTGCTGGCCTCGACTCGTATTGCCAGCGAAGACCTGGAAAACCTCCAGCGTTCCCTGGTGCTGTCCCATGCCGCCGGCGTGGGTGAGCCGATCAGCGATGCGCTGGTCAGGCTGGTCATGGTGCTCAAGGTCAACAGCCTGAGCCGTGGGTTCTCCGGGATTCGTCGGCAGGTAATCGACGCGCTGATCGCGCTGATCAACGCCGAGGTGTACCCGCACATTCCACTTAAAGGTTCGGTCGGTGCATCCGGTGACCTGGCGCCGTTGGCCCATATGTCCCTGGTGCTGCTCGGCGAAGGCAAGGCGCGCTACAAGGGCGAATGGCTGGAGGCGACCGACGCGCTGAAAGTCGCCGGCCTGACGCCGCTGACCCTCGCCGCCAAAGAAGGCCTGGCCCTGCTCAACGGCACCCAGGTGTCCACCGCCTATGCCTTGCGCGGCCTGTTTGAAGGCGAAGACCTGTTCGCCGGCGCTCTCGCGTGTGGTGGCCTTACCGTGGAAGCGGTACTCGGCTCGCGCTCGCCGTTCGACGCACGGATTCATGCCGCACGCGGCCAGCGTGGGCAGATTGATGCCGCTGCGGCCTATCGCGACCTGCTCGGTGAAAGCAGCCAGGTGTCCCAGTCGCACCAGAACTGCGACAAGGTGCAAGACCCTTACTCCCTGCGCTGCCAGCCGCAGGTCATGGGCGCCTGCCTGACCCAGTTCCGCCAGGCCGCCGAGGTGCTGGTGGTGGAGGCCAATGCCGTGTCGGACAACCCGCTGGTGTTCGCGGCCGAAGGCGATGTGATTTCCGGCGGTAACTTCCACGCCGAGCCGGTGGCCATGGCTGCCGACAACATGGCGTTGGCGATTGCCGAAATCGGCTCGCTCAGTGAGCGCCGTATCTCGTTGATGATGGACAAGCACATGTCGCAACTGCCGCCGTTCCTGGTGGGCAATGGCGGGGTCAACTCCGGCTTCATGATCGCCCAGGTCACCGCTGCGGCGCTCGCCAGCGAGAACAAGGCACTGGCCCATCCCCATAGCGTCGACAGCCTGCCGACCTCGGCCAACCAGGAAGACCACGTGTCCATGGCCCCGGCTGCGGGCAAGCGCCTGTGGGAAATGGCCGAGAACACCCGTGGCATTCTCGCTGTGGAATGGCTCGCCGCCTGCCAGGGCCTGGATCTGCGCGACGGCTTGAAAACCTCGCCCGCGCTTGAAAAGGCCCGTGGCCTGTTGCGTGACAAAGTGGCGTTCTACGACAAGGACCGCTTCTTCGCCCCGGACATCATCGCCGCCAGCGAACTGCTTGCCAGCCGCTGCCTGAATGAGCTGGTGCCGGCCAAGCTGCTGCCAAGTCTCTAACACGTCGCCGCCCCACTGCGCCGATCGTTCCCACGCTCTGCGTGGGAATGCCGCCCCGGACGCTCTGCGTTCGCTTTTTAGAGTAGTGACGCGGAGCGTCACAGGATGCATTCCCACGCAGAGCGTGGGAACGATCTTCTCCTCATAAGAATAATAGGGACGAGAAATGCACCCGCCAGAAAAAGGTTTGAAACGCGGGCTCAACGCTCGAATCGGCTTTGTCTCATTGATAACTTAGGGAGGCGTTAATGAAAACCCTTTGGCAACACTGCCACGTCGCAACCATGGCCCAGGGCAAATACTCGATTATCGAGGATGCCGCCATGGTGACCGCGGGCTCGCTGATCGAGTGGATCGGCCCGCGCAACCAGGCGCCGACGGCGGATTACGCCCAGGTGCATGACCTGCAAGGCGCGTGGGTCACGCCTGGACTGATCGACTGCCACACCCACACCGTGTTCGGTGGCAACCGCAGCGGCGAATTCGAGCAGCGCCTTGAAGGCGTCAGCTACGCCGACATCGCGGCCCGGGGCGGGGGTATTGCCAGCACCGTGCGGGCCACCCGTGCTGCGACGGAAGATGAATTGTTTGCCAGTGCCGAAAAGCGCCTGCGCAGTCTTTTGCGCGACGGCGTGACCACGGTGGAGATCAAGTCCGGCTACGGCCTGGACCTGGCCAACGAACGCAAGATGCTGCGCGTGGCGCGGCGCCTGGGTGAAGCGCTGCCGGTGAGCGTGCGCGCCACCTGTCTGGCGGCTCATGCGTTGCCGTCGGAGTACAAGGACCGCGCCGATGACTACATCGAGCACATCTGCAATGAGATGCTGCCGGCGCTGGCGGCAGAAGGGCTGGTGGATGCGGTGGATGCGTTCTGTGAATACCTGGCGTTCTCCACCGAGCAGGTCGAGCGCGTGTTTAAAGTCGCCCGGCAACTGGGCTTGCCGGTGAAGCTGCATGCCGAGCAACTCTCGTCGCTGCACGGTTCCAGCCTGGCCGCGCGTTACCAGGCGTTGTCGGCGGACCACCTGGAGTTCATGACCGAGGAAGATGCCATCGCCATGGCCGCTGCCGGCACCGTTGCCGTGTTGCTGCCAGGGGCCTTCTACTTCCTGCGCGAAACCCAATTGCCGCCGATGGACGCCCTGCGCAAACACGGTGTGAAGATTGCCATCGCCAGCGACCTCAACCCCGGCACTTCGCCGGCCCTGTCGGTGCGCCTGATGTTGAACATGGCCTGCACCCTGTTCCGCATGACCCCGGAAGAAGCCCTGGCCGGCGCCACGCAACACGCGGCTACCGCCTTGGGCATGGGCGACACCCATGGTTCGCTGGAAGTGGGCAAGGTCGCGGATTTTGTCGCCTGGCAGATCGATCGCCCTGCCGACCTGGCCTATTGGCTGGGTGGCGAGCTGGATAAACGCGTTGTGCGCCATGGCGTCGACGTCACTGTTTGAGGAGAAGCGTTGTGGATAAGGTTCTGACATTCAAACAAGGCCGCGTACCGCTGCTGATCAGCATGCCCCACGCCGGCCTGCGCCTGACGCCTGCGGTCGAGGCCGGGTTGATCCCCGAGGCGCAAAGCCTGCCGGACACCGATTGGCATATTCCCTTGCTGTATGACTTTGCCGAAGAACTGGGCGCCAGCACCCTGGCGGCCGAGTATTCGCGGTTCGTCATCGACCTGAACCGGCCATCCGATAACAAGCCGCTCTATGCGGGCGCCACCACCGGCCTGTACCCGGAGACGCTGTTCGATGGCGTGCCGTTGTTCCGTGAAGGGCAGACACCGTCCGAGGCCGAGCGCGCCACCTACCTGCAGAAAATCTGGGGCCCGTATCACCGCACGCTGCAAGAAGAACTGGCGCGCCTCAAGGCTGAATTCGGCTACGCGCTGCTGTTTGACGCGCACTCGATCCGCTCTGTGATCCCGCACCTGTTCGAGGGCAAATTGCCGGACTTCAACCTCGGCACCTTCAATGGCGCCGCCTGCGATCCCGAACTGGCCGGCCAGCTGGAAGCCATCTGCGCCCGGCATCCTCAGTACACCCACGTGCTGAACGGGCGTTTCAAGGGCGGTCACATTACCCGCCACTACGGTAATCCGGCGCAGGATATCCATGCGGTGCAGTTGGAGTTGTGCCAGAGCACGTATATGGAAGAGGTTGAGCCGTTCCGCTATCGCCCGGACCTGGCCGAGCCGACCCAGGTGGTGTTGAAACAATTGCTGCAAGCCTTGCTGGCATGGGGGCAGATGCACTATCGATAAAGGCTGACGCGGGTCCAGGCGCTCAAGGACATGCTCATTGCACAATTCGGGTTTATGATGCCAGACGGCAGAATAATAGACGTCCCCCCAGGGATGAACCCGACACCCCACGGAGCGCGCAATGCAGACTTGGTACCCGCAGATCAAACCCTATGCCCGGCACGATCTGGCAGTCGATGATGTTCACACCCTGTACGTCGATGAAAGCGGCTCCCCCGAGGGCCTGCCTGTGGTGTTCATCCATGGCGGCCCCGGCTCCGGTTGCGACGCGCAGAGCCGTTGCTACTTCGATCCGAACCTGTACCGCATCGTCACCTTCGACCAGCGCGGTTGCGGACGCTCCACTCCCCGCGCGAGCCTTGAAAACAACACCACCTGGGACCTGGTCGCCGACCTTGAGCGCATCCGCGAGCACCTGGGTATCGACAAATGGGTGCTGTTCGGTGGCTCCTGGGGTTCGACGCTGTCCCTGGCCTACGCGCAAACCCACCCCGAGCGTGTGCATGGCTTGATCGTGCGCGGCATTTTCCTGGCGCGTCCTCAGGACATTCACTGGTTCTACCAGGAGGGCGCGAGCCGGCTGTTCCCGGATTACTGGCAGGACTACCTGGCCCCGATCCCGGTGGAAGAGCGTCACGACATGATCGCGGCGTATCACAAGCGTCTGACCGGCAACGACCAGATCGCCCAGATGCATGCGGCCAAGGCCTGGTCCGGCTGGGAAGGGCGCATGCTGGGCCTGTGTCCGAGCCCGCAGCATGTCGAGCGCTTCTCCGAGCCGCAGCGTGCCTTGTCCATCGCCCGCATCGAATGCCATTACTTCACCAATAACTCGTTCCTGGAGCCTGACCAGCTGATTCGCGATATGCACAAGATCGCCCATCTGCCCGGGGTCATCATCCACGGCCGCTACGACATGATTTGCCCGCTGGATAACGCCTGGGCGCTGCACCAGGCCTGGCCGAACAGTGAATTGCAGGTGATCCGCGAGGCGGGGCATGCCGCGTCCGAGCCTGGCATTACCGATGCGCTGGTCCGCGCAACCGGCGAAATGGCACGACGCCTGCTTGATTTACCGCCTGAGGAAGCATGAAGGGCTTGTTGCAACGGGTGCGAGGCGCCCGTGTCGAGGTGGCCGGCGAAATAGTCGGGGCGATTGACCAGGGTTTGTTGGTGCTGGTGGCCGTCGAACCTTCAGATACGCCTGAAAGCGCCGACAAACTGCTGCACAAGCTGCTTAACTATCGGGTGTTCAGCGACGATGAGGGCAAGATGAACCTGTCGTTGAAGGATGTCGACGGCGGGCTGTTGCTTGTATCGCAGTTCACCCTGGCGGCGGATACCAAAAGCGGACTGCGGCCGAGCTTCTCCACGGCAGCCCCGCCGGCCCTCGGAGCGGCGCTTTTTGATCACTTGTTGTTACAAGCGCAACAATTGCATGGCAAGGTGGCATCAGGGCGTTTTGGCGCGGATATGCAGGTGCATTTGGTCAATGATGGCCCTGTGACCTTTCTCCTACAGACCTGAATGTATGAAAAACGACTTTAATGCCTAAAAACGCAGGGTTTCGCTACAAATACTTCGTTGTCCCTGATGCGTTGTCTCGCGGGCTGCTAGATAATCGCGCGCTACGGGGATCAGCGTTGTTTGGTCCATTTTTGACTTAGGTAGAGACTTGTCCGGCAAACCAGTGGGGAATCATTTTGCCCCTGCGGAGTCGGAACAATGCTCGCCAACCTGGCATATAGATAGCTGGCCGTTGGTTTTTTGATCTGTTTTCGGCGAGGGTTGCTCGTGATTGTTAGTCCCTGTAATGCACCAAAATTGTCTGCCAAACGGTTACGAAACGCACTGGTGACGGGCTCTGCCCTGTTCTGCCTGTTCGGCGCGGGTCAACTGTGGGCATTCAGTCTGGACGATGTATCGGCCAAGGCAAAAGAGCTGGCCGGGCAGAAATACGAAGCTCCGCGCAGCAATCTGCCGAACGAATTCCGCGAAATGAAATTCGCTGACTACCAGAAGATTCGTTTCCGTAATGAAAAAGCCGAGTGGGCCGATCAGAACACCCCGTTCAAGCTGTCCTTCTATCACCAGGGTATGCACTTCGATACGCCGGTGAAAATCAATGAAGTCACCGCCGACAGCGTCCAGGAAATCAAGTACGACCCCAATCGTTTCGATTTCGGCGACGTGAAGTTTGATCCAAAAGCCACCGAACAGTTGGGTTATGCCGGCTTCCGGGTGCTGTTCCCGATCAACAAGGCCGACAAGCAAGACGAAATCATGACCATGCTCGGCGCCAGCTATTTCCGCGTCGTCGGCAAGGACCAGGTGTATGGCCTGTCCGCCCGTGGCATGGCGATCGACACGGCGCTGCCGTCCGGCGAAGAATTCCCGCGTTTCACCGAGTTCTGGATCGAGCGTCCGAAGCCGGGCGACAAGCACCTGGTGATCTTCGCCCTGCTCGATTCGCCGCGTGCGACGGGCGCCTACCGCCTGATCCTGCGTCCGGGCACCGACACTGTGGTCGACGTCAAGTCCCAGATGTACCTGCGCGACAAGGTGAGCAAGCTGGGCGTGGCCCCGCTGACCTCGATGTTCCTGTTCGGCGCCAACCAGCCGTCCAAGGTCCTCAACTACCGTCGTGAACTGCACGATTCCAGCGGCCTGTCGATCCATGCCGGCAATGGCGAGTGGATCTGGCGCCCGCTGAACAACCCTAAACACCTGTCGGTCAGCAACTTCAGCGTGGAAAACCCGCGTGGGTTCGGCCTGCTGCAACGCGGTCGCAACTTCAGCCACTACGAAGATCTGGACGACAACTACGACAAGCGCCCAAGCGCCTGGATCGAACCTGAGGGCGACTGGGGCAAAGGCACCGTCGACCTGGTAGAGATTCCGACCGCTGACGAAACCAACGACAACATCGTTGCCTTCTGGAGCCCGGCCGAACTGCCGGAAGTCGGCAAGCCGCTGGATGTGTCCTACCGCCTGCACTGGACGCTGGACGATGCCGCCTTCCATTCGCCGGACAGCGCCTGGGTCAAGCAGACCTTGCGTTCCACCGGTGACGTGAAGCAATCCAACCTGATCCGTCAGCCGGACGGCACCGTGGCCTACCTGGTGGACTTCGAGGGCCCGGCCCTGAAGAAACTGCTGCCTGACGCCCCGGTACGCAGCCAGGTCAGCGTTGGCGACAACGCCGAGCTGGTTGAAAACAGCGTGCGCTACAACGAGCACACCAAAGGCTGGCGCCTGACCCTGCGCATGAAGATCAAAGACGCGAGCAAGCCGACTGAAATGCGTGCGGCGCTGGTGCAGGAAATTGCACAGGCCGAGCCTGAACAGGTCTCGACCCACGTGCTCAAGGCTGACAAGGTCCTGGCCAAGCAACACGAGAAACAGGCCAAGAAAGACGCCAAAGAGGCGAAGGACAAGGACGCCAAGCAGCCAGAAGCTGCACCGGCCCCTGTCACGCCGGAGCCGGCCAAGACTGAACAAGTCCTGACCGAAACCTGGAGCTACCAGTTGCCCGCCGATGAGTAATTCACAAGTCAAGCCGGAAACTCTGACCGAGTATCTGGCGCATCTCCCCATGACGGCTGAGCAGCGCGCCGAGCTGGCGGGCTGCAGCTCCTTCAGCGAGCTGCACGAACGCCTGTCGTCCGCCACCTTCGACGCACCCACCGACGCCGCCCAAGCGTCGGTGGGCCGCAGGCTGACCCTGATCACGGCCGAAGAGCTGCAGGACGCGGAGATGCTGGCGCTCGACGCCAGCGGCCGGGTCTGCCTGAAGGCGACGCCGCCGATCCGTCGGACCAAAGTGGTGCCCGAGCCTTGGCGCACCAACATCCTGGTACGCGGCTGGCGTCGGATGACCGGGCGCACCAACCCGCCGAAGCCGCCGAAAGACGAACGGGTACTGCCTGCCGCGCGCTGGCGCACCGTGGGTTCGATCCGCCGCTATATCCTGCTGGTGCTGATGCTTGGCCAGACCATCGTCGCCGGCTGGTACATGAAAGGCATCATGCCGTACCAGGGCTGGTCGCTGGTCGACTTCGACGAGATCCGCAACCAGACCCTGCTGCAAACCGCTACCCAGGTACTGCCTTACGCACTGCAGACCAGCATCCTGATCATGTTCGGGATTCTGTTCTGCTGGGTGTCGGCCGGTTTCTGGACCGCGCTGATGGGCTTCCTCGAGCTGCTGACCGGTCACGACAAATACCGTATCTCCGGTAAAAGTGCCGGCGACGAGCCGATTCCCAAGGATGCACGTACCGCGCTGGTGATGCCGATCTGTAACGAGGACGTGCCCCGGGTGTTCGCCGGTTTGCGTGCCACGTTCGAATCGGTGGCCGCGACCGGCGACCTGGACCGTTTCGACTTCTTCGTGCTCAGCGACAGTAATGAAGCGGATATCTGCATTGCCGAACAGCAAGCCTGGCTCGACGTGTGCCGCGAAGCCGGTGGTTTCGGCAAGATTTTCTATCGCCGCCGTCGCCGTCGCGTCAAGCGCAAGAGCGGCAACCTCGACGACTTCTGCCGTCGCTGGGGCGGTGACTACAAGTACATGGTGGTGCTCGACGCCGACAGCGTGATGAGCGGCGAATGCCTGACCAGCCTGGTACGCCTGATGGAAGCCACGCCGGATGCCGGGATTATCCAGACCGCGCCGCGTGCGTCGGGCATGGACACCCTGTATGCGCGCATGCAGCAGTTCGCCACCCGCGTTTATGGTCCGCTGTTTACCGCCGGTCTGCACTTCTGGCAGTTGGGTGAATCCCATTACTGGGGCCACAACGCGATCATCCGCATGAAGCCGTTTATCGAGCACTGCGCCCTGGCGCCGTTGCCGGGTAAGGGCGCGTTTGCCGGTGCGATCCTCTCTCACGACTTCGTTGAAGCAGCGCTGATGCGCCGCGCCGGCTGGGGCGTGTGGATTGCCTACGACCTGCCGGGCAGCTACGAAGAACTGCCTCCCAACTTGCTGGACGAACTCAAGCGTGACCGTCGCTGGTGCCACGGTAACCTGATGAACTTCCGCCTGTTCCTGGTCAAGGGCATGCACCCGGTGCACCGTGCGGTGTTCCTGACCGGCGTGATGTCCTACCTGTCGGCGCCGTTGTGGTTTTTCTTCCTGGTGTTGTCGACGGCCTTGCTGGCGGTGAACACCCTGATGGAGCCGCAGTACTTCATGGCGCCGCGCCAGTTGTACCCGCTGTGGCCGCAATGGCATCCGGACAAGGCGGTGGCACTGTTCTCCACCACCATCGTGCTGCTGTTCCTGCCTAAACTGCTGAGCATCATCCTGATCTGGGCCAAGGGCGCCAAAGAGTTCGGCGGCAAGTTCAAGGTGACCCTGTCGATGCTGCTGGAGATGCTGTTCTCCATGCTGCTGGCGCCGGTGCGCATGATCTTCCACACCCGCTTTGTACTGGCCGCGTTCCTCGGCTGGGCCGCGACCTGGAACTCGCCGCAGCGCGACGACGACTCCACGCCGTGGAGCGAAGCGGTCAAGCGTCACGGTCCGCAGACCTTGCTGGGCTTTTTGTGGGCGTTACTGGTGGTGTGGCTCAACCCAAGCTTCTTGTGGTGGCTGATCCCGATCGTCGGTTCGCTGATGCTGTCGATCCCGGTGTCGGTGATTTCCAGCCGGGTCAAGCTGGGCCTCAAGTCCCGCGATGAGAGCCTGTTCCTGATCCCCGAGGAATACAATCCGCCGCAGGCATTGCTGTCGACCGAGAAGTACACCCACGAAAACCGTTGGCACGCGCTCAATGACGGGTTTGTGCGTTCGGTGGTCGACCCGCAGCAGAACGCCCTGGCCTGTGCCCTGGCGACCTCGCGGCACCGCGAGGCGGAGCCGATCGAGTACCTGCGGGTGGAGCGTGTTCGTCACGCGTTGAAAGTCGGCCCGGCCGGCCTCACCAACAGCGAGCGCCTGGCCCTGCTCAGCGACCCGGTAGCCCTGGCGCGTTTGCATGAACAGGTGTGGAGCGAAGGCCACGCCGAGTGGCTGGATGCTTGGCGTGCTTCGATCAAGGCTGATCCGCACGCGCCATTGCTCCCGCTGCAACCGCTGTCGTCCCAGGCTCAACCGGCCTGATTCAGACGCCCCCGAGGGCCCACCTCGGGGGCGTTTCAAGCGCTGGTCCTACAGCGTTTTGCGCCGCTTCCTTTCCTCCCTAACTCCTTGTTATTTCGAAACAAAAGACCTTCGTTCGAAGCGTATTGCCGTGCCTGTGGCTGGGGTAGCATCGCCCCCCAAATTTGACGCGCCACGGGGGCACACATGTTCAAAAGGTATTGTTCGGCACTGCTGATAGGTGTTGTCGCATTGCTTCACACCGGCTTGCTCTGTGCCGGGGCGATTGACGACGCTGTGCGCCGTGGCGTGCTGAAAGTGGGCACCACGCCGACTTACGTACCGTTCGAAATGACGGACAAGCAGGGACGCATCATCGGCTTCGAGATCGACCTGCTCCAGGCGATGAGCCGCGCGCTGGGGGTAGAACTCGAACTGGTCGCGGTGCCTTACACGGAGTTGCTGTCGGGGCTGATGGCGGAGAAGTACGACCTGATCGGCAGCGGCATGACGGTCACCCAGGAGCGCAACCTGTACCTCAACTTCAGTGACTCTTTTATCGTGGTGGGCCAGTCGGTCCTGCTGCACCCGCGCCTGGCCGGCAAAGCATCGAGTATCGAAGACCTGGACGAGTCTGGCTATCTGATCGCAGTCACCGAAGGCACCACTGGCGAGGCAGCGGCGCAGCGCTTCCTGGGGGCGGCGCGGCTCAAGCGTTTCACTACGCCGGAGGAGGGCGTGCGCCACGTGGTGGAGGGCAAGGCCGACGCCTTTGTCTACGATGCGCCCTACAACCTGATCGCCATGACGCGGCCCGAGAACAGCGCATTGTTGACGCTGGAGCAGCCGTTTACCTTTGAGCCCCTGGCGTTCGGCCTGAAGAAAGGTGACTACGACAGCCTCAACTGGATCAATCACTTCCTCAACCAGGTGGCCCAGGACGGCACCTACGATCAACTGCATGACAAGTGGTTCAGGGACACTGCCTGGATGGCGGAGATCGACTGATGGTCATAACTACTTACACATCAACTCATTAGCGAGTCTGCGCGTCGACCCGTCTGGGCGTTTAGTCAGGCGCAGCGCCGTAGTGTTTCTCTTACCTGCGTCGATAACATTTAGTCGTGAAACCTTTGTGACGGGCAGCGAGTGCGTTAGGATCGCACCCCGAAATGGCGCAGCCCATACTGCGCCGGCCTTACAAAAAACGTTCAGGGGTCTTGATGATGAAAAAGTATCTTTCGATGCTGATGCTCGGCGTCACCGCACTGGTGGCGGCGACTGCGGCCCAGGCTGGCGCCATCGATGATGCGGTCAAGCGCGGCACGCTGAAAGTCGGGATGGACCCGACCTACATGCCGTTCGAAATGACCGACAAGCGCGGTGAAATCATCGGCTTTGAAGTCGACATCCTCAAGGCCATGGCCAAGTCCATGGGCGTCAAGCTTGAGCTGGTGTCCACCGGCTACGACGGCATCATCCCGGCCTTCCTGACCGGCAAGTTCGACATGATCGGCAGCGGCATGACCCTGACCCAGGAACGCAACCTGCGCCTGAACTTCAGCGAACCCTTCATCGTGGTCGGTCAGACCCTGCTGATTCGCAAGGAGCTGGAAGGCACCATCAAGTCCTACAAAGACCTGAACGATGAAAAATACCGCCTGACCTCCAAGCTGGGCACCACCGGTGAGATGGTCGCCAAGAAGCTGATCGCCAAAGCCAAGTACCACGGCTACGACAACGAGCAGGAAGGCGTGCTGGACGTGGTCAACGGCAAGGCGGACGCCTTTGTCTACGACGCCCCGTACAACGTGGTGGCCGAGAAGAAAGTCGGTAACGGCAAGCTGGTGTTCCTGGAAGAACCCTTCACCTTTGAGCCCCTGGCGTTCGGCTTGAAGAAAGGCGACTACGACAGCATCAACTTCATCAACAACTTCCTGCACCAGATCAGGAACGACGGCACCTACGATCGCATCCATGACAAGTGGTTCAAGAGCTCCGAGTGGCTCAAGGATATGGAATAAGGCTTAAGACCGAGTTGCCTGTATCGGGGGCAAGCCCCTCCCACAGGGAAACGCATTCCAAATGTGGGAGGGGGCTTGCCCCCGATGGCGGCCGACCAGGCAACACCTATGCGGACAGTGAAATGAAACAGAAAAAAGCCCAATGGCCCTGGCACCTGCTGACCGTGGTCGTGCTGGTCGGCCTGGCCGGCGCCTTGTACTACGCCACCTCGCTGATGTCCTACGAATGGCGCTGGAACCGCGTGCCGCAGTATTTCGCCTATCAGGCCGAAGAAGCGCAGCGTGCAGCCGATATTTCCACCGTCATCGAGCTGGTCCGCAAGGGCGATGTGGCCGAGGTGACGCTGCGCAGTGATGCCGGTGCCGAGCAGAAGGTGACGGTCGCCGACAACAGCCTGCAAGTGGCGCGTGGCGATGATGTGGCTGAAGGTGACGTCATCGGTGTCAACCGCCATTGGGCACTGGGCCCGTTGATGTGGGGCCTGTGGACCACGCTGTGGTTGTCGGTGGTGTCCGGCATCCTGGGCCTGGCGATTGGCCTGGCCACCGGCTTGTGCAGGCTGTCCAGCAACCCGACCCTGCGCGACCTGTCGACGATCTACGTCGAACTGGTGCGCGGTACTCCGCTGCTGGTACAGATCTTCATTTTCTATTTCTTTATCGGCACGGTACTCAACCTGTCTCGGGAGTTTGCCGGGATCGCGGCACTGTCGCTGTTCACCGGCGCCTACGTGGCGGAAATCGTGCGTGCCGGTGTGCAGTCGATTACCCGTGGCCAGGACGAGGCCGCGCGCTCCCTGGGCTTGAGCGCCAGCCAGTCGATGCGGCATGTGGTGTTGCCGCAGGCGTTCAAGCGCGTCCTGCCGCCGCTGGCCGGTCAATTCATCAGCCTGGTGAAAGACACCTCGCTGGTCTCGGTGATCGCGATCACCGAGCTGCTCAAGAGCGGGCGCGAAGTGATCACCACCTCGTTTTCGCCGTTTGAAATTCTGTTCTGTGTGGCAGGCCTGTACCTGCTGATCAACCTGCCGCTGTCGAAGATGGCCAGCCGGCTTGAGCGGAGGCTCGCGCAAAGTGATTGAAGTCCGCGATCTGGTAAAAGTCTTCGATACCCGTGGCCATGTGGTGCGCGCCGTGGACCATGTCACCACCCAGGTAGCCAGGGGCGAAGTGCTGGTGGTGATCGGCCCGTCCGGTTCCGGCAAGTCCACCTTTCTGCGCTGTCTTAATGGGCTGGAGGAATTCGATTCAGGTTCGGTCAGCATCGACGGCCTGCAACTGGCCGACCCGAAGACCGATGTGAATGCCTACCGCCGTGAAGTCGGCATGGTGTTCCAGCATTTCAACCTGTTCCCCCACATGACCGTGCTGGAGAACCTGTGCCTGGCGCAAAAGGTCGTGCGCAAGCGCGGCAAGCGAGAGCGTGAGGCCAAGGCCCTGGCATTGCTGGAAAAGGTCGGTATCGCCCAGAAAGCCAATGAGTTTCCGTCGCGCCTTTCCGGAGGCCAGCAGCAGCGGGTAGCGATTGCCCGAGCCCTGGCAATGGAGCCCAAGGTGATGCTGTTTGACGAACCGACCTCGGCGCTGGACCCGGAAATGGTCGGCGAAGTGCTCGACGTCATGAAGACCCTGGCCCTGGAAGGCATGACCATGGTCTGCGTCACCCACGAGATGGGCTTTGCCCGTGAGGTGGCGGACCGGGTGTTGTTTTTCGATCACGGCAAATTGCTGGAAGACGCGGCGCCGGCCGAGTTCTTCGATGCACCCAAGGACCCACGCGCCCAGGCTTTCCTGCGCCAGGTGCTATGACTGTAGGAGCGAGCTTGCTCGCGAAGATCGTCAACGATAACGCAGCGCACCTTAAATGAACGCGGCGGCCTTGGGCTTTTCGCGAGCAAGCTCGCTCCTACAGTGGTGGTTCTTCAGAACTTGAATTTGCCGACCAGCGTCTGCAGATCCACGCTCAACCTGGTCAATTGAACACTCGCCGCCGCCGTTTCCTCGCTGGCGGCAGCGGTCTGTTCCGACACATCCCGCACCTTCAATACGCTGCGATTGATTTCCTCGGCCACTGCGCTTTGCTGCTCGGCGGCGGCGGCAATCTGCGGGTTCATTTCCTGGATCACCGCCACCGTGCGGGCAATCGCCGCCAGGGCCTCGCCGGCGTCGCGGGTCAGGGCAACGCTGTTGTCGGTCAGGGTGCGGCTGCTGTCCATGATGTCGGCTACCTGCTGGGTACCGTTATGCAGGCCGAGGATCAGCCCTTCGATTTCTTCAGCCGATTCCTGCGTGCGTTGGGCCAGGCTGCGTACTTCATCGGCGACCACGGCGAAGCCTTGGCCGGCAGTGCCCGCGCGCGCCGCTTCGATCGCGGCGTTCAGGGCCAGCAGGTTGGTCTGCTGGGACACGGACTTGATAACGTCCAGCACGCTGGCGATCTTCTGGCTTTCCTGTTGCAGGGTCAGCATTGCGCGGCCGGACAAAGCCATTTCACTGGCCAGGTTGCCGATTTGCTCAACGGCCTGAGTGACCACCTGCTCGCCGGCGCCGGCCTGCTGATCTGCTTCGTTGGCGGCAACGGACGCGCGTTCGGCATGGCGCGCAACCTCTTGGGCGGTGGCGAGCATTTGATTCATCGCCGTTGCCACCTGGTCGGTTTCATCTTTCTGCTGGTTGAGCCCGTTACGGGTCTGCTCAGTGACGGTGGACAACTGCGTCGCCGCACCGGCGATCTGGCGGGCGCTGTCACCGATACCGCTGATCAGGCTGCGCAGGCTGCGGGTCATTTGGCCGATGCTGTGTTGCAGTTGGCCCAGCTCGTCGCGACGCTCCACCTGGATGTCGTGGCTCAAGTCGCCCTCGGCCACACGGTTGGCGGCGATCAGGATGCCACGCAACGGCGAGGCGATCTGCCGGGCAATCCACCACGCGGCCAGCGCTCCCAATACCAGCGCAGCCAGAGTGACGCCGATCAGCAATGTATGAGTCTGGGCCGCCTCCTGATTGCGCTTGGTGTTCTGGCTCTGGCTCAGCAAGTCGCTTTTCTCGCGCAACTCGTTGAGCTGCTGCTCGAAGCGGTTTTGCACGTTTTCGACGCTGAGTTGGGCTTCCTTGAGCTTGACCAGTTGTGCGCGGTAGTTGGCCAGGTCGGTTTTGAGCAGCGTGGAGTCCACCGGCAGCGTGGTGACGGCGGCCTGTGCGGCATCCAATGCGTCCAGCGTCTGATTGGCGGCCTCGGCATAGGCTTGCAATGAGTCGGCCGCCCAGGCGGGGTTCTGGGCGCGATCCTCAGCCTGCTCCATGGCTTGACGCAATTGCTCGATGGCATCGAGCGCCTTTTCGTCATTCTGGTCGGGCAAGTCGCTGGCGAATTGGGCCAGGGTGTCACTGGCTTGCAGGGCAGATGTCTTCAGCGCCGGGCGGATGTTCTCGCGCTGCTCGATCAAGGCCGGTAGCTGCGCCAGCGCCGTCTTGAAGTCGGCTACCAGGCTTGCCGCCTCTGCAATGCGTTGCAGATCGACCGGGTCTATCAGGCGATGTGAAAGGTCTGTCAGATGCTGGTCGATTTTCTCGATCTTCTGCGTCATCTGGTCCAGGCTGGCCTTGTCCGCCAGGGTGCGGTACACGATGCGGTCGGCGCGCATGGCCTGCGCCTGGACGGCCAGCTCGCCCAGGCTCGTCAGGCTGTCGGAGCGATAAAGGATGGCGTTCAAGGCCTGCCAGCCCGTTGCAGAGATGATGAAGCTGAGCATCAGCACTTGGCCAAAACCCAGCGCGAGCTTGAGGCGTACGCTGGCGTTCGCCAGCATGCGGGTCAGCCGAGATAACATGGCGCACCTCCCATTCAGAAAAAAGCGTTTCGCGACAGATGAACGCTAATTCGAATTGGAGTGAGGGCGGGCTGATAACCGTGTAGGAAATTTCACAAGATGCGGCAGCCGCAATCGGCTGCCGCGCAAGTTCGGTCAGATGCGGAAGCGACCGACCAGGGTTTGCAGGTAGATGCCCAGGCGCGCCAGCTCAGCACTGGACGCCGCCGTTTCTTCGCTGGCCGAAGACGTTTGCTCGGAGACATCGCGCACATTCAACACGCTGCGGTTGATCTCTTCGGCAACGGCGCTTTGCTGCTCGGCGGCGGTGGCGATCTGCGAGTTCATCGCCTGGATGGTCGACACGGTGCGGGTGATGCTCTCCAGCGCGCTGCCGGCCCGGCGCGTCAGTTCGACACTGCTGTCGGTCAGGCCGCGACTGTTGTCCATGATGGTCGCCACCTGCTGCGTGCCGTTTTGCAGGCCGACGATCAGCTCCTCGATCTCCTCGGTGGACTTCTGTGTGCGCTGGGCCAGGCTGCGCACTTCGTCGGCCACCACGGCGAAGCCACGCCCGGCTTCACCGGCACGCGCCGCTTCAATGGCCGCGTTAAGCGCCAGCAGATTGGTTTGCTGGGCCACGGACTTGATAACGTCAAGCACGCTGCCGATCTTGTCACTTTCGCGCTTCAGATCGCCCATGGCGATCGTCGAGTTGCCGACTTCGGTGGCCAGGCGTTCGATCTGGGCGATGGCTTCACCGACCACTCGGTCGCCTTCGCGGGCCTGCACATCGGCGGCCACGGCGGCTTCCGACGCTTCTTCGGCATTGCGCGCCACTTCCTGCACGGTGGCGGCCATTTCGTTCATGGCCGTGGCGACCTGGTCGGTCTCGACCTTCTGGCTGTTGACCCCGGCGCTGGTCTGCTCGGTGACGGCCGACAGTTGCTCGGCGGCGCTGGCGATCTGGGTCACGCCGTCGCTGATACCACCGATCAGCTCGCGCAGGCCCACGGTCATGCTCTGCATGGCGCGTTGCAGTTGGCCCAGTTCATCCTGGCGGGCGGACTCCAGGTTGTGGCTGAGGTCGCCCGAGGCCACGCGCTCGGCGACCTTGAGGGTTTGATTGAGCGGGATGATGATCTGGCGGGTGATGGCCCAGGCGGCGACGAGGCCAAACAGCAGCGCCAGCAGGGTAGACAGCAGCAACAGCTGTTTGGCTTGGGCGGCGTCGCTGTCGCGGACCACGGTTTGCGAGGCAGTGAGTTTGCTGCTGCGGTCCAACAGAATGTCGCCCTGGACGTTCATGATTTTCAGCGCGGCGGCGCTGGCCACCTGCGAGTCACGGTACTGGCTGACAGCGGCGCGGTAGGCTTGCAGCGAGGTGCCGGCCTGTTGCAGGTTGGTGGAAAATTGATCAGGTAGCTGGCCGTTGAGCGCGGCGATTTTCTTCAGGGCATTATCGATGGCATCCAGCGCGGGCTGCTCGGCTTCGACTTTGCCGCTGTAGGTGTAGCCGCGCACCTGGAACCGCGCCTGCTGGATCAGCTTGCTCAGGTCGACGATGCTGTTGAACTGGCTGACGCTGTCGCCCTGTAGCAGGGTCTTTTCCACTTCACCGACTTTGAGCACCGCATTGTCAGCAGTATCGCCGAGCTTGCTGCGCGCGTTTTCGCGATTGGCACCGGCCTGGACCATGGTGTCGAAGGCGCGCTTGTACTGGTCAACGGCGGCGAGTTGGTCATCGACCAGCGCGATATCGGCGGGCTGTTCAATCAGCGCCCGGGCCGTTTTCAGGCCGCTTTCCAGCTGGCCCAGAAATCCGTTGACTGCCCCCGGGCCCTGCTCGCCACGACGCATTTCAAAGTCCAGGCGCGCGATGCGCAGTTCCTTGCTCAAGTCGTTGAGGCTGGCAATGTAGCCCAGTTTGTCGCCACGGCTGATCACGCCCGAGAGCCCGGCCCAGCCGGTGAGTGTGATGATTAATGTAAGCAGCAACACCAGGCCGAAGCCGACGCCCAACTTGGTTTTGACGCTGACATTCCCCAGCTTTTCGGCTAACCAACGATACATGCTGCAAACTCCCCTGGAACAAGGCTTGGACTTATTCCGGGGTTATCGGCATGTACGCAAGATTCTGTAGCAACACGATCCAATGTGGGAGGGGGCTTGCCCTAATGCCAATCATTTAAGCGTACACCACCCCCTGTAGGAGCGAGCTTGCTCGCGAAAAACGTCAACGATAACGCATGCTTCCTGAATGAACGCGGTGCCTGTGAGTTTTTCGCGAGCAAGCTCGCTCCTACAAAAAGCCTTAGCTGACTGGCATTGGGGCAAGCCCCCTCCCACACTGGACTGGTGTCAGAACAAGCGGGCGAGCAGGGCGGTCACGGCGGTTTCAACCCGCAGGATGCGCGCACCGAGTTGCACCGGCTGCAGGCCGGCCTTGCTCAGCAATTCGACTTCATAGGGTATCCAGCCACCTTCCGGCCCGATCGCCAGGGTCACCGGTTCATCCAGGCCGCGGGGGCAGGGCGGGTAGTCGCCGGGGTGGCCGATCAGGCCAAGCGTGCCGGTGGTCATGGCCGGCAAGCGATCTTCAACGAACGGCTTGAAGCGCTTCTCGATAATGATCTCGGGCAATACCGTGTCCCGCGCCTGTTCCAGGCCGAGGATCAGTTGCTCGCGAATCGCTTCAGGCTCCAGGAACGGGGTCTGCCAGAAGCTTTTTTCCACGCGGTAGCTGTTGACCAGTACAACCTTCGGCACGCCCATGGCGGCTACCGTTTGCAGCACCCGACGCAGCATTTTCGGACGAGGCAGGGCCAGCAGCAGGGTCAGCGGCAATTTGCCCGGCGGCGCCTGGTCGAAGCCGACGTGCAGCTCGGCTTCCCCAGCTTCCAGGCGCAGCAATTGGGCATTACCCATCAGCCCGCCAATGCGGCCCACACGCACGTTATCGCCGACCACGGCGCGGTGCACCTCCTGCATATGCACCAGGCGCCGATCACGCAGCACCACCCGGTCGGCCGCGATAAAGTCGGCGTCTTCCAGCAGCAGCAGGTTCACGGCTGGGTCGCTGGCGGCTGGTCGTCGTCGGCAGTCTGGTCGTCCGGGTGCTCGCCACGCTTGCTGATCAAGCCGCTGAACAGGATGCCGATCTCGAACAGCATCCACATCGGCACGGCCAGCAGGGTCTGGGAGAAGATGTCCGGCGGGGTAAGGATCATGCCGACCACGAAGCAGCCGATGATCACGTAGGGGCGGATTTTCTTCAGGTAAGCCACGTTGACGACGCCGATCCACACCAGCAACACCACCGCCACCGGAATTTCGAAGGCTACGCCGAAGGCGAAGAACAGCGTCATCACGAAGTCGAGGTAGCTGGTGATGTCGGTCATCATTTCCACGCCGGCCGGGGTGGCGGCGGCGAAGAATTTGAAGATCAGCGGGAACACCAGGAAGTAGGCGAAGGCCATGCCGGTATAGAACAGCAGGATGCTCGACACCAGCAACGGCACGGCGATGCGCTTCTCATGCTTGTACAGCCCCGGCGCGATGAAGCCCCAGATCTGATGCAGGATCACCGGGATCGCCAGGAACAGCGAAACCATCATGGTCAGCTTCAACGGCGTCAGGAACGGCGAAGACACGTCGGTGGCGATCATCGTCGCGCCGGCCGGCAGATACTGGCGCAGCGGCGTGGAGACGAAGGTATAGATCTGCTGGGTGAAGGCAAACAGCCCGGCAAAGATGATGAAGATGGCCGCTACGCAACGCAGCAGGCGGGTACGCAGCTCGGTGAGGTGCGAGACCAGCGGCATGTGCTGGTCGTTTTCCGGTTTATCAGCGCTCATGGGGCTCGCGGCGGCAATGTAGGGTCATGGGGCGCGGGCGACGCAACGGGCGTCGGCGCAGGCTCTGTTGGCGCGGTCGGTGCCGGGGGGGCGGCTTCAGTCGCCGGCGCGATACTGTTCTGGGCCACAGGTTCCACCGGTTTGGCGGGCTCCTGCACGGGCGACAGAATCTTGCGCGTTTCCTGCTCCAACGACAGGATGTGCTCGTTGTGCAATTGCCGGCGGATCTCGTCGGCACCGATTTCCCGCTCAACTTCCTGTTTGATCGCGTTGAAACTGCGTTTCAGGCGCCCGATCCACAGGCCGGCCGTGCGTGCCGCACCGGGCAGGCGTTCGGGGCCCAATACCAGCAGGGCCACGAGGCCGACGAGCAGCAGTTCAGAGAAGCTGATACCAAACATTAGTCAGTGCTCACGAGTCTTTGCGGGTCGGCTCTTCGACTTTTTCAGCCTGCACGTCGAAGGTACGACGCTCGGTGATCGGCTGGGCGGCCTGCGGGTGCACAGGCTGGGCCGGTGGAACCGGGCTTGCAGTGGGTTCGGCCGGCTTTTCGTCGTCGTTCATGGCTTTGCGAAAGCCCTTGATCGACTCGCCGACATCGGTGCCCAGGTTCTTGAGTTTCTTGGTGCCGAACACCAGTACCACGACCACCAGAATGACGATCCAGTGTTTCCAGTCAAAAATACCCATGCTGCAAATCCTCGATAAAAGTTGTTCAGGTGGACGGGCGTGCAGCCTTCTCGGCGTGCCCGGACAGGCCGAAGCGACGGTCCAGTTCATCCAGCACGGCCTGTGGATGCTGCCCCAGTTGGGCGAGCATGACCAGGCTATGGAACCACAGGTCGGCGGTCTCATAGATGACATCGCTGCAATCGCCGCTGATCTGCGCATCCTTGGCGGCAATGATCGTCTCGACGGATTCTTCGCCGAGTTTTTCCAGGATCTTGTTCAAACCCTTGTGATACAGGCTGGCGACATAGGAACTGTCGGCATCCGCGCCCTTGCGCTCTTCCAGCACCTGGGCCACGCGGTTGAGGGTATCGCTCATGGTCAGTGTCCTGCCGAATAAATGGCGTGCGGGTCTCTGAGCACCGGTTCCACCACCTTCCATTCGCCGTTCTCGAACACGCGATAGAAGCAACTGTGACGGCCGGTGTGGCAGGCGATGCCGCCTATCTGTTCGACCTTGAGGATCACCACGTCGGCATCGCAGTCCAGGCGCAGCTCATGCAGGGTCTGCACATGCCCGGACTCTTCGCCCTTGCGCCACAGTTTGCCACGCGAACGTGACCAGTAGATGGCGCGCTGCTCGGCGGCGGTCAGGCTCAGGGCCTCGCGGTTCATCCAGGCCATCATCAGCACGCGCCCGGTCTTGTAGTCCTGGGCAATGGCCGGCACCAGGCCGTCACTGTCCCACTTGATCTCGTCCAGCCAGTCTTTCATGTTCGGCTCCGGCAATTTGCGACAGTGTATAACCGGATGGGTTATCGACGCACGATCAGATAAACGCCCACGGCGACCATGATCGCGGCCGGCCAGTAGCTCAGTTGATTCAACGGTCCGCCAATCGCCAGCATGACCCCACCCACCAGATGCGCGGCGCCGAGCAGGCGCAGGAACCAGTCGTCCTTGCGCTTGCGCCATGGCGGCTCAGGGTCCCTGGCGTGAGGCTGGGACATGCGCTCAAGCAGGTCGCGGGTCATGTTGGCCAGGTGCGGCAGCTGTTCCATCTGGCTGTGCAGGTTGCCCAGCATGGTCTTCGGGCTCATCCGCTCACGCATCCAACGTTCCAGGAACGGCTGCGCGGTGTTCCACAGATCGAGGTCCGGGTACAGCTGGCGGCCCAGGCCTTCGATGTTGAGCAAGGTTTTCTGCAGCAGCACCAACTGCGGCTGCACTTCCATATTGAAGCGCCGCGCGGTCTGGAACAGGCGCATCAGCACCTGACCGAAGGAAATATCCTTTAACGGTTTTTCAAAGATCGGTTCGCACACGGTGCGGATCGCCGCTTCGAATTCATTCAGTTTGGTTTCCGCCGGCACCCAGCCCGAATCAATGTGCAACTGCGCCACGCGGCGATAGTCACGCTTGAAAAAGGCGAACAGGTTACGCGCCAGGTAGTCCTGGTCTTCCGGCGTGAGGCTGCCGACGATGCCGCAGTCGATCGCAATGTACTGCGGGCTCCACGGGTTGACGGTGCTGACGAAGATGTTGCCCGGGTGCATGTCGGCGTGGAAGAAACTGTCACGGAACACCTGGGTGAAGAAAATCTCCACGCCGCGCTCGGCGAGCATTTTCATGTCGGTGCGCTGGTCGGCCAGGGTCGCGAGGTCGGTGACTTGCACGCCGTAGATGCGCTCCATCACCAGCACTTTGGGGCGGCACCAGTCCCAATACACTTGCGGCACGTACAGCAGCTGCGAGCCTTCGAAGTTGCGGCGCAGCTGGCTGGCGTTGGCCGCTTCGCGCAGCAGGTCGAGTTCGTCGTAGATGGTTTTTTCGTAGTCGGCCACCACATCCACCGGATGCAGCAGGCGCGCATCGGCGGAGAACCGTTCGGCGGCGCGGGCCAGGATGAACAGCCACGCCAGGTCCTGGCCGATGATCGGCTTGAGGCCCGGGCGAATCACCTTCACCACCACTTCTTCACCGCTCTTGAGCTGCGCGGCATGCACCTGCGCAACCGAGGCCGAAGCCAGCGGCTCGACATCGAAGCGGCTGAACACCTCGCTGATCTTCCTGCCCAGTTGCTCTTCGATCAGCTTCATCGACAACTGCGAATCGAACGGCGGTACGCGGTCCTGCAGCAGCATCAGCTCATCGGCGATGTCTTCGGGCAGCAAGTCGCGGCGCGTCGACAAAATCTGCCCGAACTTGATGAAGATCGGCCCCAGATCCTGCAACGCCAGGCGCACGCGAGCACCTCGGCTCAGTTCCAGTTTTCTGCGCGGCAACCAGCGCCACGGCAGCACATAGCGCACCGCGAGCAGGAACCATGGCAGGGGCAGGGCAAACAGCAGGTCATCGAGGCGGTAGCGGATTACGACGCGCTGGATACGAAACAAACGGCGGACGGCGAGCAGCTTCATGCGTTATCGCTTGGATCAAGGGAACGGCTCAGGCGCTCGAAGCGGGCCTCGAGACGTTCCAGGTCGATTTTGGCCTTGTCGAGCTCACGAAAGCGCGCTTGCGCTTCCCGTTGTCCGACCAGGGTGCGCGATTCTTCGCTCAGGTATTCGGCGAGGTTCTGGTTGAGGCTGGCGAACCCTTGCTGGTACCAGCGCGAACGGCTGCGCAGGTGCCCGCCGAGCAACTGGGTGGCGACGGGGCCGAGCCAGCGCGAGAGTTCGTATTCCCAGTCCAGCTCCAGGTCCTGCAGCACGGCGGCCAGGTCCATCAGCACCGCGCTGTCGCCTTCCAGCGCCACTTCGGGGCTGTGCAGGATAGCGGTCTTGTTGCGGCTCAGGGCCAGGTGCACCAGGCTGGCGGCGGGCGCACGCAGGGTGCAGTCGGCCTCGGCGGCCCATTGCGACGCGAGCAGCAGGCCCTCATCGCTGGGCAGGATGAACAGCTGCAAGGCAGGGCTGCGGCAATCGACGGCGATAACTTTGCCGGTCAGGTGCGCAAGCCGCGCCAGGGCGGTGCTGTCCAGGCGCAAAACACGGTTGAGGCCGTGCTCGACGCTGGCGAGAAGGCCTGCGAGCAGCATCAGGGCTTGATGCCGCGGTGCAGGGCGACGATGCCCGAGGTCATGTTGTGGTAGGTCACGCGGTCGAAACCGGCCTCCACCATCATCGACTTCAGGGTTTCCTGGTCGGGGTGCATGCGGATCGATTCGGCCAGGTAGCGGTAGCTCTCGGCATCATTGGTGATCAGCTTGCCCATCAACGGCATGAAGGCGAACGAATAGGTGTCGTACACCTTGGACATCAGCGCGTTGGTCGGCTTGGAGAATTCCAGCACCAGCAGGCGGCCACCCGGTTTGAGCACGCGCAGCATCGAGCGTATCGCGTCTTCCTTGTGGGTGACGTTGCGCAGACCGAAAGCGATGGTCACGCAATCGAAGTGGTTGTCGGGGAACGGCAGTTTTTCCGCATCGGCCTGGACGAATTCGATATTGCCGGCCACGCCCTTGTCGAGCAGGCGGTCGCGACCGACCTTGAGCATCGAGCCGTTGATATCGGCCAGTACCACCTGGCCGGTAGGCCCTACCAGCTTGGAAAACTTGGCGGCCAAATCGCCCGTGCCGCCGGCGATGTCGAGCACGCGATTGCCGGTGCGTACGCCCGACAATTCGATGGTGAAACGCTTCCACAGGCGGTGCATGCCACCGGAGAGCACGTCGTTCATCAAGTCGTACTTGGCGGCTACGGAGTGGAACACCTCAGCGACTTTTTCCGCTTTCTGGCTTTCCGGGACGTTCTTGAAGCCGAAGTGAGTGGTGGGTTCGGCATCGCTGCCTTTGCGCTGATCAGTCATATCGCTGTCACCAAAAGAGAATGCGGGACATGATAATCCCCGGGGCCTGCTTTGTCTTGGCAAGGCTGAAGGTAAGATAGGTGCTTATCGAGACCTTTTGCCGCATGGAAGGTTTCCAAGCCCTCATAGAAAGGAGCCATTGCAATGGCGCGTATAACCGTTGAGCGTGAGCATTCCCTGGGTAAAGCCGCCGCACGGGCGAAGGCCGACACGCTGGCGCAGAAACTCAAGGATAAATATGGCGTGGAGTCGTCGTGGTCCGGCGATACCCTGAACCTCAAGCGGTCGGGCGTTAAAGGCACCGTTCAGGTCTTTGATGATGCATTGCGTATCGATGTTGAACTGGGCCTGTTGATGTCGGCCATGAGCGGTACCCTCAAGTCCGAAATCGAAAAAGCCCTGGATAAAGCGCTGGCCTGATTCGACGCTCTTAGGGTGCCGATTCTAATTTTTCACCCTACGTTGTGCCCAAGCCCCCAACTTCGGCGGGCGGTTCCTCCACCCGGTTCTATGTGAGGTGCACCATGGCCAACGTTATTTTGCAGAAAAAAATCGACAGTCAGACCACTGCCCTGAGTGAGGTCAAACGCTATGCCCGCAGGATCTGGCTGGCGGGTCTTGGTGCCTACGCCAAGGTCGGCAGCGAGGGCGGCGAATACTTCAATGAGCTGGTTAAGAGCGGTCAACATATTGAAAGTAAAAGCAAAAAAGTTGCCATTGAACAACTTGATGCCGCTAACAGTCAGATTGATCAAGTAAAGAGTAACGTCTCGAGTGTCGGCCGCCGGGTTGAAGTTCAACTGGATAAAGTTGAAAAAGCATTTGACTCGCGTGTTGCAAGTGCCTTGAATCGAATCGGCATTGCGTCTAAACATGACGTTGAGACACTCTCTGCTAAGCTCGAAGAGCTGACGGCATTGCTCGAACGTGTCGCGCGTAAACACTAAGGAGACATCGGGATGGCTGTTAAAAAAACTACTCAGAAAGAAGGCAGCTCGTGGGTCGGGGAAGTTGAAAAATATTCCCGAAAGATCTGGCTTGCTGGTTTAGGCGTGTACTCGAAGGTGAGCAGTGACGGCGGCAAATACTTCGAGACGCTGGTCAAGGACGGCGAGAAGGCCGAGAAGTTGACCAAGAGCACTGTGGGTAAAAAAGTCGATGCGGCCAAGGCGAGCGCAGGTTCGGCCAAGTCGAGCATTTCCGACACGTGGAACAAGTTGGAAGAAACCTTCGACAAACGCCTCAACAGTGCCATTTCGCGACTGGGCGTGCCGAGCAAGGCAGAGCTGAAAACGCTGCACAGCAAGGTCGACACCTTGACCAAGCAAATCGAAAAACTCACAGGCGCTAAAGTGGCGCCAGCCAAGACTGCCGCCGCCAAGCCTGCGGCAAAACCGGCCGCCAAACCTGCGGCTAAAACCGCAGCGGCAAAACCCGCCGCGAAAACGGTCGCCAAGCCTGTGGTTAAAGCGGCCGCCAAACCGGCTGCAAAACCTGCGGCCAAGGCGCCCGCCAAAGCTGCTGCAAAACCTGCCGCCAAGCCCGCAGCCAAAACCGCTGCCGCCAAACCGGCCACCAAGCCTGCCGCTAAGCCAGTGGCCGCTAAAGCCGCTGCAAAACCTGCGGCTAAACCGGCTGCCAAACCAGCCGCTGCGAAGTCAGCAGCCAAGCCTGCGGCAAAACCTGCAGCGGCCAAAAAACCTGCGGTAGCGAAAAAGCCGGCAACAGCGGCAGCACCGGCCGCTTCGACAGCCAATTCGGTGTCCGCACCGTCGCACACGGCTGCTACCCCGACTGCAACGCCGGTAACGCCGACGCCATCCAGTCAGTCCTGATTTTCACAGGGCACAAAAACGCCCGGCCTGCGAAGGTCGGGCGTTTTTTTATCACAGATCGTTCCCACGCTCCCGCGTGGGAGTGCAGCCCGTGATGCTCTGCGTCACCTGTGTGATCAGGGGGGCTTCAATCCAAGTCATCCAGATATTTCAGCGCGAACCTCTCGGTCGCCAGCCGTGCCGGCATCAGCAGATGCGGCGCCACCAGCATCATGACCTGGTACACCACCACCCGCACTTCACCCTTGCGATCCAGGATTCGCTGGTAATCCAGGGAAAACAGCAGGGTCATGGTGATCTGCTCCACCAACTGCCCCAGCGCCTGGGTGTCACTGACCAGTTGCCCTGCGGTTTTCAACCGCGCCAACAATGAAGCCAGGGTGCGCTTGAGCGCCGTGAGCAGGTTGCGAATGCCCTTGGCCAGCTTCGGCAGGCGCCCGGCCAGGTTCGACAGGTCCTGGAACAGGAACCGGTAGTGGGCCATGCGCTCGACAATCAGGTGCAGGAACAGCCAGTAATCCTCGGCCTCCAGTTGCGCATCGGCAGGAGGGTCGAGCAGCGGTGCCAACTCGCCTTGAAAACGTTCGAACAGCCCCAGCACCAACGGCTCCTTGCCATGGAAGTGGTAGTAGAGGTTGCCGGGGCTGATCCCCATTTCATTGGCCACCTCCATGGTCGACACATTCGGCTCTCCCTTGTGGTTGAACAACTGCAGGGCACATTCAAGGATACGGTCGCGGGTCTTCATCCAGCCTCTTAGTCTGATCGTTGAGCTCAGCGCACGCGCACGTAGGTGCCTGGCGCCGCTTCCATCGGTGGGTAGTTCTGGTTGCCCAGGGCGGTGAGGGTTTCGCGTTGCACGCCCGAACGTTGCTGAATCCACGCCAGCCATTGCGGCCACCAGCTGCCTTCGACGTGATTGGCGTCGTAGTACCAGGCGCGCGGGTCGCTGCTCAGCCTGGGGTTCTCGACGTAGTTGGCCTTCGGGTTGCCGGGCGGGTTGAGGATGCTCTGGATATGCCCGCTGTTGGACAGCACGAAGCGCCGCTCGCCGCCCAGCAGTTGGGTGGATCGGTACACCGCGTCCCACGGCGTGATGTGGTCGTTGATGCCGGCCACGCTGAAGCTGTCGACCGTGACCTTCTGCAAGTCGATGGGGGTGCCGCACACCTCAAGGCCTCCCGGATGCCTCAGCGGGTTGTGCTTGAAGAAATCCAACAGGTCGCCGTGCAGCGCGGCGGGCAGGCGCGTGTTGTCGTTGTTCCAGTACAGGATGTCGAAGGCGGGCGGTTCCTTGCCCAGCAGGTAGTTGTTGACCCAGTAGTTCCAGATCAGGTCATTGGGGCGCATCCAGGCGAACACCTTGGCCATGTCGCGACCGTCCAGTACACCTTGTTGGTAAGAGCGGCGCTTGGCGGCTTCAAGGGTCTGTTCATCGGCGAACAACATGGCCGGGCCGTCGATCTGACTGTCGAGCAAGCTCACCAGGTAACTGGCGCTGGCGATGCGCCGCAACTGGCGCTTGGCTTGCAGGTGGCCTTGCAGTGCGGCGATGGTCAGGCCGCCGGCGCAGGCGCCCATCAGGTTGACCGCGCGTGCGCCGGTGATTGCCCGGCAGGCGTTGAGGGCTTCCTCCAGCGCCGCCACGTAGGTGGACAGGCCCCATTCGCGATGTCGCACATCCGGATTGCGCCAGCTGACCATAAAGGTCTGCAGCCCGTTTTTCAGCGCATATTGCACAAAGCTGTTAGCCGGGCTGAGGTCGAATATGTAGAACTTGTTGATTTGCGGCGGCACCACCAGCAAGGGCTTGGCGTATTGTTTTTCGCTCATGGGCTTGTATTGGATCAGCTCCAGCAGCTCATTGCGAAACACCACCGAGCCCGGCGTGGTGGCAACGGTCTTGCCCACTTCGAAAGCGTGCTTGCTGACCTGACGCGGCAGGCCGTTGTTGTGCAGCAGGTCTTCGAACAAATGGCTGACGCCGCGCACCACGCTGTTGCCGCCGGAGTTGAGCAACTCCTTGATGGCCAGCGGGTTGAGCAGCGTGTTGGAGGGCGATACGGCGTCGTTGAGCAGGGCGAACGCGAACTGTGCGCGTGCACGGTCGTCCGCGCTGAGGGTGCTGTCGTCGATCCAGTTGCGCGTGTGTTTTTGCCAGCTCAAATAGGCTTGCAGGCTGCGCCGGTACAGCGGGTTGAGCGCCCAGGTGGGGTCTTTGAAGCGGCTGTCGTTGGGGTTGGGCTCATGCACCGTGTCCCCCAGCAACACGCGGCCCAGTTGGCCGCTCAGGGCCAGGGCGTGGCGTGCGGTGTGCAACGGGTTGCGCAGGCCATGGGCCGCCACGGTGCGCAGGGTCGACAGCAGGTCGCGACCGCGCAGGCCGGTGATCGCGTTTTGCGCGTTGATGAACGCAGCGGGGGTGGGCGCCGGGTTCGTCACGGGTCTGTCTCGCATGAGCCAACACTCCTTCGTCAAGCCATCAAGAGGCACGCCAATTCAGAACCATAGTCGGTTCCTGGCAAGTTGCGCGGCGGTGTGGTCCTTCACACCGCCGGTCGCGGATGTATCACGGCGCGCAGGCGCTCCTCTTCGAGAAACTTCATGATGATCGGCGCCACGGCTTCCGCGCGGGTGATCAGGAATAAATGGCCATCATCGATGATGTGCAACTGCGCATTGGGGATGCGCCAGGCGAGCATGCGCATGTTGATCAGCGGAATCAGCGGGTCGTCGTCCCCGGCCAGGACCAGGGTTGGCTGGCGGATCTTGTGCAGCCAATGGATGCTGGTCCAGCCCAGCCCCGCGAACAGCTGCCAGTAATAGCCCAGCTTGCCGGCCGAGCGCACTTTGCTGGCATGTTCGGCGGCCAGCTTGGCGTCGCGGCGGAACGAACCGCCGTAAATCATCGGCGCAATGCGCACCACGTGGGACGGCTGGATATAGCGCCGGGGGCTGGCCATCAGCCACAGCACCTTGGGCTTGCCGGGCACCATAAAGGCGCCGGCAGCCGTGGCCGCCAGGATCAACTTCTTGCAGCGCTCGGGGTAGTCATAGGCGAACTGCTGCGCCAGCGCACCGCCCCAGGACACCCCCACCGCATTCACCTGGCCGTAATCCAGGTAATCGAGCATGCGCGCCGTCAGCTTGGCCAGGCCGGGGAAGCGATAGGGCCGGTTGGGCGTGGAGGAACCGCCCACCCCTGGCACATCGAAGGCGATCACTTCCAGGTCCGGGTCCAGGGCCTGGATGAACGGAAACACCAGCTCCAGGTTGGCGCCGATGCCGTTGAAGATCAGCAGCGGGGTCAAGTGCGGCTTGCCCGGTCGTACCGCCGTGCGGATGGCCTGGCCATCCAGGTCGATGGTGCGGAAGATGAACGGTTGCGGCATGCTCAAGCCCTGTGAAGTGTTACAGGAGAAATGCGGTCAAAATGTGGGAGGGGGCTTGCCCCCGATGGCGGTGTTTCAGTCATTACATCTTCAGCTGATCCACTGCTATCGGGGGCAAGCCCCCTCTCACATTGACCGCATTTCAATTTAGCGTTCGTGTACATAGGTGCCTGGTGCCGCTTCGGCCGCAGCGTAGGTTTTATTACCTAATGTCGTCGGGGCTTTTTTCAATTTCCCCGCCCGCTCCGCCTGCCATGCCTGCCAGTGCAGCCACCACGAATCGGTATGCTTGGTCGCGTTTTCCTGCCATTGCAGTGCCGTGCCCGCCAGGCCGTCGCTGGTCTGGTAGCGCGACTTGGGGTTGCCCGGCGGGTTGAGGATGCTCTGGATATGCCCGCTGCTGGACAGCACGAACTCCACCTTGCCGCCAAACAACTGCGCCGACTTGTAGCAGGACTGCCAGGGCGTGATGTGGTCGTTGGTGCCGGCCAGTGAATAGATATCGGCCTTGACCTGCTTGAGATCGATGGGCGTGCCGCACACTTCCAGGGCATTGGCGCGTACCAGCGGGTTGTTCTTGAACAGCTCGATCAGGTCGCCATGGAAGGCGGCCGGCAGGCGTGTGGTGTCGTTGTTCCAGAACAGGATGTCGAACACCGGCGGCTCGTTGCCCAGCAGGTAATTGTTGACCCAGTAATTCCAGATCAGGTCGTTGGGCCGCATCCACGCAAACACCTTGGCCATGTCACGGCCTTCCAGTACGCCGGCCTGATAGGAATGGCGCTTCGCCGCTTCGAGCGTCTGCTCATCGACGAACAGCGCCACCTGGGTGTCCAGCGTGGTGTCCAGCACACTCACCAGCAGGGTCAGGGCGTTGACTTTTTTCTCCCCCAGCGCCGCGTAGTGGCCCAGCAGCGCGGTGCAGGTGATGCCGCCGGAGCAGGCGCCCAGCATGTTCACGTCCTTGCTGCCGGTAATCGCCGTGATCACATCGACGGCTTCCTTGAGCGCTTCGATATAGGTCGATAGGCCCCACTCGCGCTGGGCCTTGGTCGGGTTGCGCCAGCTGACGATAAAGGTCTGCTGCCCATTGCGCAGGCAGAAGCGCGCCAGGCTCTTGTCCGGGCTCAGGTCGAATACATAGAATTTATTGATCTGCGGCGGCACCACCAGCAGCGGTCGCTCGTGTACCTGCTCGGTGATGGGCTTGTACTGGATCAGCTCCAGCACATCATTGCGAAAGACCACGGCGCCTTCGGTGGTGCCCAGGCTCTTGCCCACTTCAAAGGCGCCCATGTTGACCTGGCTTGGCATGCCGCCGTTGTGCACCATGTCCTTGGCCAGGTGGGACAGGCCGTCGAGCAGGCTTTTGCCGCCGGTTTCAAAGAAGCGTTTGACGGCCGCCGGGTTGGCCGCGCTGTTGGTGGGGGCCATGGCTTCAGTCATCAGGTTGATCACGAAGTGGCCGCGACTGATGTCCTGTTCCGATAGATTGCTGTCACCGATCCAGTCGTGCAGCTCCTTGCGCCACGCCAGGTAAGTCTGCAGGTAGCGTTTGTAGAGCGGGTTCTGGCTCCAGGCCGGGTCATGGAAGCGACGGTCATCGCTCTCCGGCACCAGCGCCGATTTGCCGAACATGACGTTCTTGAGCTCCACCCCGAAATGGGCGACGTGTTTGACGCTGTGTAACGGTTGCTTGATGGCTTGGGTGAGCACCATCTTCGCCGAGGCCAATAAGTCCTTTTTGCGTAACGCGATGATCGGGTTCAACCCCAGGGTGTTTTCCGAGGCCTGGCGTTTCAAGTCATCGTTATTCTTGTTACTCATCTACGACGCTCCATTGTCCGAAAGACGAGTACCGGCGATTTCCGCGCACCCATTTCGATACACGACACCAGCCTGGTACTGCGCTCGGGTGACCGTTGATACCACATCGTCAAATGCAGGGAACTTGCCAGTTCCATTGGTTACCCGAGTTTAATTTTTTTCGCAAGCGGGCCAATCGTTGACCACGAGACAGGGCATTCAAGCAGATGAAATTAGAAAATGCCCTCTAAAGAGCAAGAGGCCTGGACTAGAGCATCAGCCGCACGACCGACTGACTCGGGTCGCGGGTTTTTCCGGCCGCTTTGAGCTCGGCCAGGTAATCGGCCCACAGCGCGTCCTGACGCACGGCCAGTTGATAAAGGTAGTCCCAGGTGAACAATCCGCTGTCATGGCCGTCGTCGAAGGTCAATTTCAGTGCGTACTGGCCGGCCGGTTCCAGCTTGATCAATTTAACGTTGAGCTTGCCGAATTGCAGGATGGGTTTGCCGTGGCCCTGGACCTCGGCGGAAGGCGAGTGCACGCGCAGGAATTCGGCGGGCAGTTGGTAGGTTTCGTTCGGGCCGTAGGTGAGGCCCAGGGTGTTGGAGGTTTTGTGCAGGTTTACAGCAGTAGGAAATTTCGACATTGGAGATAACCCTGAAGGAACCGGCCTAACAATGTGAGAGGGGGCTTGCCCCCGATAGCCGTGTGTTAGTCAGCATACATCTGTCTGACATACCGCTATCGGGGGCAAGCCCCCTCCCACATTGAAGCGAAGCAATTCTGTGTGAGGCTTACAGAATATAGCGCGACAAGTCTTCGTTCTGCGCCAATTCGCCCAGGTGGCTGTTGACGTAATCCGCGTCGATCTTGATCGCTTCGCCATTCTGCGCACCGGCCATGTCGCCGGCGCTGAAGGACACCTCCTCGAGCAGGCGCTCAAGCAAGGTGTGCAGGCGACGCGCACCGATGTTCTCGGTCTTCTCGTTGACCTGCCAGGCAATCTCCGCCAGGCGCTTGATCCCGTCCGGCTGGAATTCGATGCCCAGGCCTTCGGTTTTCAGCAATTCGCGGTACTGCTCGGTCAGTGAGGCATGCGGCTCGCTGAGAATGCGCTCGAAGTCGCCCGGGGTCAGCGCCTTGAGTTCAACGCGGATCGGCAGGCGGCCTTGCAGCTCAGGCACCAGGTCGCTTGGCTTGCTCAGGTGGAAAGCACCGGACGCGATAAACAGGATGTGGTCGGTCTTGACCATGCCCAGCTTGGTGTTGACCGTGCAGCCTTCGATCAACGGCAGCAGGTCGCGCTGTACGCCCTCGCGGGACACATCGACGCCGCCGGAGTTGCCGCGCTTGGCCACTTTGTCGATCTCATCGATAAACACGATGCCGTGCTGCTCGACCGCTTCCAGGGCCTTGGCCTTGAGTTCTTCCTCATTGACCAGGCGTCCGGCTTCTTCGTCGCGCACCAGTTTCAGGGCCTCTTTCACCTTGAGCTTGCGGCTTTTCTTCTTGCCCTTGCCCATGTTGGCGAACAGGTTCTGCAACTGGCTGGTCATTTCTTCCATGCCCGGGGGCGCGGAAATATCGACGCCCGACACTTCGGCCACTTCGATCTCGATTTCCTTGTCGTCCAACTGGCCTTCACGCAGGCGCTTGCGGAACAGCTGGCGGGTGTTGGAATCCGATGACGGCGCGGCGTCTTCGTTGAAGCCCATGCGGGCCGGTGGCAACAGCGCGTCGAGGATGCGCTCTTCGGCAGCATCTTCGGCGCGATGGCTGACCTTGGTCACTTCCTGCTCGCGCAGCATCTTCAGGGCGGCGTCGGCCAGGTCACGAATGATCGACTCGACATCGCGGCCCACATAGCCGACTTCGGTGAATTTGGTGGCCTCGACCTTGATGAACGGGGCGTTGGCCAGTTTGGCCAGGCGCCGGGCGATTTCGGTTTTACCGACGCCGGTCGGCCCGATCATCAGGATGTTCTTGGGCGTTACTTCAACGCGCAGTTCTTCGGGCAGTTGCATCCGGCGCCAGCGGTTACGCAGCGCAATGGCAACGGCGCGCTTGGCATCGTCCTGGCCGATGATATGGCGATTGAGTTCATGGACGATTTCGCGGGGAGTCATGGACATAGTGTTTGGCGGCCTCAAGCGGGAATAAGCCTACGGCTTACTCGGCGAGGTCCTGCTCCTCAATGGTGTGGTTGTGGTTGGTGAACACGCAGATATCGCCGGCGATACCCAGGGCGGTCTCGACGATTTCACGGGCCGACAGGTCGGTCTTCTTCAACAGCGCGCTGGCCGCAGCCTGTGCATAGCCGCCACCGGAACCCATGGCGATCAGGCCGTGTTCAGGTTCAACCACATCGCCGTTGCCGGTGATGATCAGGGACGCGTCTTTGTTGGCGACCGCCAGCATGGCTTCGAGGCGGCTGAGGGAACGGTCGGTGCGCCATTCCTTGGCGAGTTCGACGGCGGCACGCACCAGATGGCCCTGGTGCTTTTCGAGCTGGCCTTCGAAACGTTCGAACAGGGTGAAGGCATCGGCGGTAGCGCCGGCGAACCCTGCGAGCACCTGGCCGTGGTACAGGCGACGTACTTTCTTGGCGTTGCCTTTCATCACGGTATTGCCCAGGGAAACCTGGCCGTCGCCGCCCATGACAACTTTGCCGTGGCGACGTACTGAAACGATGGTGGTCAAGGGGAGAGTCTCCACGCAGCCGGGCGAAAATGCCCTGATGGAACTCATATGGGGGTGGCGAGGGGGATTTCAACCGTAGGACGGCAGTGCGGACGAGTGGTGTTTATTGATCCGACACCTGTTCAAGAACACCGCAAAACCAAATGTGGGAGGGGGCTTGCCCCCGATTGCGGTGTATCAGTCGCTGAATATATTGACTGGTCTACCGCCATCCGGGGGCAAGCCCCCTCCCGCATTAGTCCTGCTATGTCTTCGAGATCAGCGGCTCTGGCGTTGTTGTAACAGCAGGTTGCTAAACCCGGCGCCCGCCAATTGTTTCTGCGCCACGGTCAGCTGTTCGCGGTTGCTGAACGGGCCTACCAGCACGCGATACCAGGTCGCTTCCTTCACGGTGCCGGATTCCACCGTCACCGACTGGCCCAGCAGAATGATCTGCGCGCGTACACGGTCTGCGTCCGCCTGTTTGGGGAACGAGCCCGCCTGCAGGAAGAACTTGGTCACCGGCGCGGCCTTGGTCTCTGCCACTGGAGGCGCCGGCGGCGGGGTGATGCCGGCCAATGCCGCCTGGGCGCGCGCGGTATCGATCTTCGCCGCTTCCGCTGGGGTTACCGGCGTGGTCGGCACTTGCGGCGTCGGCAGGGTTTTTTCCGGCACGGCGTCGGGCGGCACGATCACTTCCGATTCCGGCAGCAGCGTGTAGAAATCGTACTTGGGCTTCACCGGAACCGTCGGGCTCGGCGCAGTCTTGTTGGCCTCGGCGATTTTCGTGGCTTTCTGCTGCTCCTGTTTGACGCGCTTGACGTCATCGCCCTGGCCGGGCTCCAGCTTCATCAGAAAGACAACGAATGCGCCGACCGTGAGGCCGATCGCCATCCACAGCCAACCCGGAATCGGCTGCTTGGCCGGGGCCTGGTAGCGGCTGGCGCCGCGCTTGGGTGCAGGTTTTTTCTTGGCGGCCAACTTACATGCGCTCCAGAGTTTCCAGGCCCAACAGCTCCAGGCCTTGCTTTAGGGTCCGTCCAGCCAGTGCGGCCAGGCGCAGGCGACTTTGCTTCTGGGCTTCATCGTCGGCGCTGAGGATCGGGCAGTTCTCGTAGAAGCTGGAAAACAGGCCGGCCACTTCGTACAGGTAGGTGCAGAGGATATGCGGCGTGCCTTTCTCGCCGACGCTGTTGAGCACTTCGCCGAACTGCGCGAGCTTGGCGGCCAGTTCCTGCTCATGAGGTGCGTCCAGCACGATTTGGCCTTCGACTTCGCTGAAGTCCTTGCCCAGTTTGCGGAACACACCGGCCACACGGGTGTAGGCGTACAGCAGGTACGGGGCGGTGTTGCCTTCGAAGTTGAGCATCAGGTCGAAGTTGAAGCTGTAGTCGCTGGTGCGGTGCTTGGACAGGTCGGCGTATTTCACCGCGCCAATGCCGACCACGCGGGCGATATTGCGCAGGTCGGCCTCGGCCAGTTCGGGGTTCTTTTCCTTGACCAGGCTGTAGGCGCGCTCCTGGGCTTCGGTCAGCAGGTCGATCAGCTTCACGGTGCCGCCATCGCGGGTCTTGAACGGGCGGCCATCGGCGCCGTTCATGGTACCGAAACCCATGTGTTCCATATGCATCGGGTGGGTGACGAAACGGGCGCGGCGCGCCACTTCGAACACTTGCTGGAAGTGCAGGGCCTGGCGCTGATCGACGAAATACAGCGCGCGATCGGCCTTGAGCACGCCGCTGCGGTAGCGCACGGCGGCCAGGTCGGTGGTGGCATAGAGATAACCGCCATCGGCCTTGACGATGATCACCGGCAGCGGCTCGCCATCGGCGGTCTTGAATTCCTCAAGGAACACGCACTGCGCACCGTTGCTCTCGACCAGCAGGCCAGCGGCCTTGAGGTCGTTGACCACATTGATCAGGTCGTCGTTGTAGGCGCTTTCGCCCATCACGTCGGCCATGGTCAGCTTGACGTTGAGCAGCTCGTAGATTTCCTGGCAGTGGGACAGGGAGATATCGCGGAAACGCCCCCACAGCGCCAGGCATTCCTTATCGCCGGCTTGCAGCTTGACCACCAGGCTGCGCGCACGGTCGGCAAATTCTTCGGATTCGTCAAAGCGCTTCTTGGCGGCGCGGTAGAAGTTTTCCAGGTCGGCCAGCTCGTTGCTGGTGATCGGGTTTTCCTGCAGGTAGGCCATCAGCATGCCGAACTGGGTGCCCCAGTCGCCCACGTGGTTCTGACGGATGACGGTGTCACCGAGAAACTCCAGGACCCGCGCCACGCCGTCGCCGATGATGGTCGAGCGCAGGTGGCCGACGTGCATCTCCT